>CAYOCZ010000117.1:0-9079 GCA_964402475.1 uncultured bacterium
GCCGAGAACTCGGGCAGCGTCCGAATCGAGCGGCCGATCATCTGTGGTGCGGACGGCATCGTCGAACACCGGCTCCAGTCGACCCCCGTGTCTGAGGCGGGCTTGCCTGGCACGCTGAAGGCGATGAGTTCCATCACCGCCGACGGCATCCAGATCAACGTCAACGGAATCGATCTCCTGCTCCGGCCTCCGATGGATCGGCTTGGGGAGGTTGCGGCCATGACCTGGAAGTGCAAGGCGGGCTACGGGATCCCGACTGACCGACTCACCGGGGCCAACGCCGGCACGTCGACCGCGGAGCGCTACAAGCGGTTCCGCATCTTCGAGCACGGCTATCCCGGCTGATCGCTGACCGCCCGGACCGGCGGGCGGTAGCCTCCGCGGAACAGCCGGCCAACAGCGCTCTGGCCGGCCTCACGAACACCGCGCAGGCATGACAGGCAGGGGCGCTGCCCGGCGAAGCGGGCGAGGCCATTCCCCACGGCGGGGTAAGCCGGATCGGCCGCGCGCGTGACCGGGGAGGACGATGGAGGGTGGAGCCATGGCGAAGGCCAGGAGAGACAATCGCAAGATGCAGCAGGCCGCCGCTTCGGCGGCCAAGCTCGGGCTGCCGGTGCCCAATGCTGCCGAGTTCACGGACCAGCACGCTGACTTCCTGATCGGCAAGCTCGCCGACCAAGAGGCTGCCGCTGATGCCGCGAAGAAGGTAGCCAAGGACGCCAAGCCCACGCCCATCACGCGGTGGCGCGTGACCACGGCTGCCCACATCGGCCTCTCGAACTTCCTCGGCACCCTTCCCGCGGGGAAGGTGCTGAACCAATCGCACTACGAGCCCATCGACTGGTCGACGCTGATGTCGATGCGCGACCGACTCGGCCTCGAGGCGGTCGCGTAGTGGCGTCGATCTCCGACCAGACGAAGGCCCGCGTTAGGCGCGCACTGGGGTACATAGGGATCCCCGAAACCTCGCGTCTGTACTACGGGCTGACCGTCGACGGTGAGTTTCTCTCGCTCCTGAATGCGCGTCTAGCCGACGCGAATCTCGACGACTATCAGGTCGCCATGATCGCGGAGGAGCTCGGGCGAGTCGAGGCCACCGACGAGCAGTTGTTCAAGGCGCAGATCCACCTCGGCGCCAGCAAGGTCGGCGGCATCGAGACGAACCCAGAGGAGATCGAACGACTCCTCGGGGCCCGCAACCGCTGGGCGTGGCGCCTCTCCAGGCTGCTCGACGTCCCGTTTGACCCCAACCCAGCCGCCGGCGGAGGCGGACTCAACGTGAGGGTAGCTCATGGGTAATCGAGACCTGACACGAGACACCAAGCTGCGCCAGGAGGCGACGCTGGCATTGCTCGTCCTCATCGGCCCGGACATCCGCATGGACCGCGACCTCGTGTGGGTCGAGGCCGAGCGGAGCATCTACGGTTTCGATCTGGACAGCTCTGCCACGGCAGACGGGATCAACATCGTGGCGCCGACGGACGGTACCGGCCGATGGTACCGCCAGGAGGCGAGTGTCGCCGGCTTCGAGCCGGCTGTGCAGGCGTCTACCGTCTTGAATCCGTCCGCGCTCGTCCCGACGGCGGGCCAGCGCTGGCTCATTGACGGCACGGGCGCTGGAGGGTGGCTCGCCAAGGACAACATGATCGCCGAGTACATCTCGGGGACCGTGACCCTGGCGACCAGTTGGCGATTCATCGACGCCGACGATGGCACCATCGTCGGCGTCAAGGCCACTGGCTGCGCAGTGGTGCGCCGCACGAGCGGCTTCTGGAACCTGCTCGGCGAGCCGATGGAACGCACCAGGGCGGTGCGGGCAGCAGGGGTTGATCGGATCACCGACCTTGCCGTTGCCACCGCGTTTGCGCTGACACACCCGATCCCGGCCGACTCGCTCGTCGCCGGTGACCGGATCAAGCTCGACGTGGGCTTGACTATCCCGAGCGTCAACGCCGGCGACACGCTCACGCTGGAGGCCATGCTCGGAGGCGTGGCCGGAGTGGCAGTGCTGACCGTGCCTGATGCTGCTTACGCGGCGGGCGACGTGGCGCGAATGAAGGGCACCTTCCCAGTGGCCGTCATCGGCGGCTCGGGCACCGTACACCGTGACGTGACCTACAGTCGCACGGTGGCTGGGGTACCCGTCCAGTTTGCCGGCGGCGAGTACGACCTGTCGTGCCCGACCGACGTGGCACGCGACTTGACGATCGTTGCGACCTGGAGCGCGGCACACGCCGACAACCAGGTCGACCTGCGCGACTTTGAGGCAGTGCTTCTCGGGGCCGCCTAAATCTGAATCGCGGGAAGGCCCGCAACCGAAAGCGGCTAAGTCCGCGGGGAAACAGAGAAAATGGCAGATTACAGAACCAGCCCGGTCAAGCGGAACTCCACGACCACCAATCCGTCTGCGATTGACGACATCAGCTCGCAGTACGAGGTCGGTAGCGTGTGGACCAACACGGCCACCGGCCAGACCTTCAAGTGCGTCGACAATACGCTTACCGCGGCAGTGTGGGAGTTGGACAGCGACAAGTTCGCCGAGAAGCAGGCCGTCTATGCAGCCGCCGACGACCAGATCACGGACACCGCCGCCGGTGCGTTCCAGGCCTTCGCCAACGCGAAGGTCATCCCGATCGGGACGCTGGAGGCTGGCGACAAGATCAAGGTCTACCACAAGTCCCTCATGGTCGCGCGCAACGCAGCTGACTCGCATGACGTGGCTCTTTACCTCGGGGACGTCGCCACCGGCACGCTGATCGTCCAGACCGGCGATCTGGCCCTGGACCCGGCCGATTACGTGATCTTCGACGGGGAGATCCGGATCGACTCCCCCAGCGCCGGTCCCGGTGCTGGCTCCTGCGAGGTCGACATCCTCTGCAAGAAGATGGTCGGAGGGGTCCAGACCGAGAGCCGCTTCGTCGAGTCTGACTTCGCGCTGCATGACACGGACGCCATCGCGTCTGACTTGACGATTGCAGTTGACCCGGACGCCCAGAGCGTCGACAACCAGATCGATCAGCGCGTGCTGGAGGTCGAGATCGACCGCGCCGGCGTGACCGTACTCTAGTCGTGACTGACTGGACTACCAGCCTAGCGGGCAGCATCTCGGGCGTCGCAGACGACGTTCGGGAGCTCGCATCCGAACTGGGTGCCAGGGCGCACACTGCGCACCTGGTCTGGCAGCGGTGGTCCGGCGACTCACGCGGCGATGGGAGCCCTCAAATCGAGAGGGAAGTCGAGCTGACGCCGACCCCCAAGATCTCGCTTGCGGGCTCCACGCGATACCGGCGAGGCCCTGGCGGATCGGTCCGCGAGGGCGATGCCTTCCTCGGCGAGGTGAGCCTGCGATACAGCCCAGACCTCCTACGAGGTGAGGATCTGTACCGGGGCCGCCTGCCCGCCAACGTCGAATTCTTCTACGAGCTTCGGCCCGTGCCCGGATCCGGTGGCGCAGTGCTGCGTATGAGCCTGGCTGGCGAGCCCGTGCGTGACCATGAACGCGTGGAGTACCGGATCGATCTCCAGCATCGGAACCCAGACACGCCGATGGACGGGCGGACGGCCGCATCGGTGGTCTACTGATGGCGACATCGTACCGGCTGGACCAGCTCCCCGATGTCTCAGCCGCATGGCTGGCGCAGAACCGCACCGCAGCTGTGCTCGCGATGCGCGACTCGGCACGACAGGCTACGGCGCACTACCAGGCCCGGATCCAGGCGGAGAAGGCGGTGGACACCGGCTTCATGCGCCAGGCGTTCGCGGTGGACCATCTCGACAACGGCGCCATCGTCACGAACGCAGCGACCTACTTTACCGTCATGGATCAAGGGCGACGACCGGGGGCCGCCGGCCCGCCGCTGCGTCCGATCATGGAGTGGGTCGCCCGCAAGCAGATCATCGGCTCGACACGGGCGGCGGTGAGCAAGAGCGTTGACCTCGCCACCGAACTGCTTCGCGTGTCCCAGCTCATCCGCGCCAGCATCCATCGCAAGGGGATCAAGGCGCGCAACATCGCGAGTGGCGCGGCGAACACCGCGAAGATCTGGACCATCGTACAGGGGGCGCTGCGGCGCCAAATGAGCGAGACGCCAGGGAGGCCGATTTGATCCTCTCTGACTACCCGCTTCGAGCTTCCCGCGACTTCGACGGGGCGATCCGCGCCACCGTGGCGGATCTGCTGGCGCGCGTGACCTACATCGTACCTGGCGGCAGCCCGTGCCCTGGACACGTCCACAGGGGCCCATCCGAGCCTCCGTCCGGCCACACCCTGATCCATGAGGAGTGGGCGGACGGTGACCACCGGGCGTCGTGGCCCGGCATCGTCCTGATGGACGCACGCGGTTCGTTCGGTTCTGGCGGCGGATTCGCGCCTGGAGTCGACGAGGACACGCACTGGCCGGACGACGACGATGCCCCGCTGGACCAGATCGGGCTTCGGTGCCTGGCGATGTACGAGATGGACATGCCGATCTTGATCGAGGCGAACACCGCCCCGATGCGCCGGCAGGTTCTCGTACAGGCATTCCACGCGCTGACCGGTGGGCTCGACTACGGCCCGGAGTCACCGGACCGCTACGGCGTCGTGCTGGACGCGGGCGGCTACTACTACGACCGCAAAGTCACCGTGATCCCGCTATCGAGCTCCAGGCTCGACGTGCAGACGAGTGGCGGGCGCGTGCGCTCTGCCGACATCATCGTCCGGTGCAGTATCCCTGTCGTGTACCCGGTGATGCTGCCGACGATCCAGACCACTACTTTCGCCGACGGGACGGACGAGCCCGAAGCCACCAGCGCCATGATTGCGCTGGACGTGTACTAGGAGACTGCCATGCCGATCATGCGCATCTACGACCTGTTCCCGAGCCTGACGGAGATCCAGAAGACGCCCGGGCCCTTCATTGTCGAGGAGTCGCCTTCGGGCGGCGTCGTCGCGGCGAAGGTCGGCAAGGTGGCGATCGTCTGCGAGACGCTGAAGGGTGCGCCGAATGTGCCGGTCGAGATCTTGGGCGGCGCGGACCTGATGGAAAACTTCGGCGGCTTCAACAAATACGTCGGCGACGGGGCGGCAGCAGGCCACCCGTACGACGGCAACCTGAACGTCGCCCTGCAAGGGCACGGGTTCGCCGGCTCCTACATCGTGGTCAGCGTCGATGACCGCGTTGGCACCGTCTCGCTCGCTCGGGAGAGCCCGGGATACGCGATGGCTACCAGCACGGTGGCAGGTCCCTGGGCGCTCGCCGACACGGACACTTTCATCGTGTCGGACGACGTCGGCGCGGACGGGACGGCGACAATCAAATCGGAGAAGACGAGCTCGGAGTGCGTCAACTCCGAGACCTTCAACTTCACCGCCGCGGCCGTGCTGACGATGCAGGTGAACGGCGGGCCGCTCCAGAGCTACGATCTGACGGCGGACGCGCCGTTGCCCGTCAACATCGCAGCTGTCACTGCGATCGAGCTGCGCGACTGGATCAACGCGAACTTCACCGGAGTGTCGGCCGCAGTCACAGGCGTCAACCAGGTCACGGTCTACACGGACCGCCAGGGTACCGGCGCGACGCTGCTCTTCGGTGGCACCGCAAGAGCTATCGCCGGCTGGCCCGCCGCGACCGTCACCGCAACCCCAGCGAACAACAACGTCGTGGACGTGGACGCGGTCACCTGCGACGAGATGGTCGGGCTCATCAACACCGCGTGCGGGCGCTCGACGGCCAGCAACGTCGGCGGGCTCCTCCGGATCACGCGCGACACCCAAGGCGCGGCGTACAACATCACCCTGGCAGGCACCCTTCCGGGCGTCTCGCCAGTCGGGAAGATCTACTACACGAGCCTTGGGCCGATCTCTGGCGGCACGAGCACCGCCCCTGCTGGCGTCTGGCACGCTGGCTACCGCATCTCCGATGGCGGCGCGAACGTCTTCATGCTCGCGGAGGACGTCTCGTTCACCGCTGGCACGCTGACCGCAACGGGCGTGGCGATCAAGCAGGCCTCCGGCACGACGGTCGGCATCAATGCGATCACGACGGTGGTGGACACGCCCGACACGGCGCTGTTCACCAACCCGACCATCTCGGCCAACCCGGCAACGAGCGCGAAGCCGGCCACCGAGGCCGGATGGACGACGGTCTACACGACAGCACTGGCAACCCTCCTCGCAGACCAGTCGCCAGAGCGGAACGTCACCATCGTGGTCTCGACTCGCCACGGCAGCGAGGGCACGGCCATAGCGGCTTTGACTGGCTCGATCCAGGCTGCCCTCAAGGCGCACTGCATCGCGTCGACCGCGGCCGGATACCCGCGCTGGTACGCAGTCTCTCCGCCGCTCGCGACGACCAAGACGCTCGCGCGCGGTAGCTCCGGTATCGGCGTCTCAAGCTCCACTGCGGCCGGGCGCTACAAGAGGGGCATGTACAACTGGCCCGGCATCCGCAAGTTCATGCCCGAGATCGTCATCGACGATCCGACCCTGGACGGGTACGTCGACTGGACTTCCGACATCGCGGCGGCCAGCAAGGCGAGCCTCCTGGATCCGGAGTACAGCCTTGCCCAGCCGGGCACGGAGCTCAACTCGATCGTGAGTCTCGAGAGCTATTACCTGGCAGACGGGACGGGCGGAGCGCTGACCCCGGCGGACTACATCAGCAATATCGAGTACGGGATCTGCAGCCCGAGGATCGACCCCGATCTCGGGCCCAAGCTCCACGGGCAGTCGATGAGCGTCTCACCGGTCACGGCCCCGTCGGACGTGCCGTGCAGCGACCGCAGGATGCGCGATTGGCTCTATCGGAGCCTCCTGACCTTCGCCGGTCGCTACCAGAGCAAGCTCAACACACTGACCAGGCGCAGGGCCTTCGGCGGGGATATCTCGGCGTGGCTGGAGGGGCTCGTGCAGCTCGAACGGATCGCAGCGTACCTCGTCAAAGAGGACACGCCGACGAGCATGGTGGGTCAGGGCGTCGTGATCTTCAAAGTGGGCGTCCGGACGGCGGACCACCTCGACAACATCGGATTCCGCGTCACGGCCGGACGGACCGTCGACGTCACCGCGCTGTAGGCGCTGGAGGGTAGGCCATGAGCCAGGGGTACGCACGCGGAGACGACATCATCATCCGGACGACGGTCGACGGCGAGGAGCAGGCCAGCCTCGAGAACGTCGACTCGTTCGATAGCACCGTCGACCTCCGCATGATCGAGGAGCAGTTCCTGGGCCGCAAAGGGATCGACGTCTCGGAGATCCATGACGGGTGCTCGGGAACGCTCACGGTGACGATCGGCAAGCCGGGCGTCTTCGATTTCATCGAAGCGGTGTTCCAGCGTGCGACACGTCAGACATTCGGAACCGTCTTCAACTTCATGGAGCAGATCGCGTTCCCCTCGGGCGAGGTGCGGATACTCATCTATCGAGACGTCGCGTTCGGCGCGTTCGCGATGCCTGTTCCGGGGCGGGATCAGCACAAGAAATTGACGATTCCGTGGAAGACCGGCGAGCCGCTCCAGGTCGTCGCGCTGTAGGTCCACAATGGGGGTGATATGGGGGGAGACATGGCCGAGAAGAAGAAGCGACTCTGCTACACGTATCCAGTGCTCCAGCCGGGCGATCCGCTGCCTGGGCAGATCCCACAGGAAGCGCCTGCGGAGCATGACCCGGACACCAATGGAGAGTGGGACCCGCTCCCGCACAAGTACACTGGCCCCGATCCATGGGACGGCACCGAGCCGCTGTTCCGCGAGCTATCCGTCGTCGGCCTGAATGGGGCCGAGGAAGACGCGGTCATCTCGTCAAACCGGGCGTCCGACCTCCTCGAGCGCCGGCTCTGCCAGCGGAGCCTATACCTCGTCGATGGGCAGCGGCCAGATCCTGCTTTCGGTGTGGAGGTGCTGTGGAACAGGTGTCCGCCGATGATCCGGGAGCTGTGGTTGTTGGCGTACAACCGCCACAACGCGGTCATGCAGGAGTTGGCGGTCACCTTTCTCGCCGGATGCTCGGTCGGGCGCCGATGATCACGTGCACACCGTGCAGCCTGGCTTGTGGTTCGCCCGGTGCGCGGATCGCCAGGCAGACGACGCGCGGGGCTTTTACGACGGGCTCGTGCTGCTCTGCCGCGAAGGGGGGCTCTCCCGCTCCGATGTGATGGCGATGACGCGTCAGGAGCGGGCCACGTGGCTTGGCGCGACGGCCAGGGTGGTCGAGCCCAGGGACAAGCCACCGCCCGCCGTGTGGAGGTAGCCTCGTGGGACTCGAGACACAAGCCCGATTCAAGCAGGTTTTCGAGGTCGACGATCGCCAGAGCAAGACGGCGATGGCCGGCATCGGTCGCCAGAGCAAGATGGCATCGGACTCGGTCTCCAAGCTCACGGGCGCGTTCAAGGGGCTGGCCGCTGCGATCGGCGTGACAGCTGGCGTGGCTGGGCTCCGGTCGCTCGTGCAGGGCACGACGCAGACCTTCCGGCAGTTCAAGATCCTCTCGCAGCAGATGGGCGGCACGATCTCGCAAGCCGCGGTCATGTCGGACGTATTCCAGTCGGCGGGGGTCGGCATCGAACGCGTCAACGAGGCGGTGAGCAAATTCGGCATGGCCCAGGCCCAGGCGAAGCGCGGGACGCTGTCGGGGGAGCTCAAGGCGTGGAAGCCGCTGCTCAATGGCACATTCGTCGACGCGTTCGTCACCATCGGCACGGAGGTGAAGGCGGCGCGCTCCGATAGCGAGCGTCTGGGCGTCGCCACGTCCTATTTCGGCGAGTCGGCGCGGAACGTGCTGCCGGTGTTGCTCGAGCAGGAGGCGACGCTACATCGCATCGTGACGGGCTCCGGGGCGGGCGAGTTCAACGAACGTAACTACCGGGCGGTGGAGGCGCAGCGCAGGGAGCTGGTTCTGGCTGACCAGCAATGGGAGCAGATCAAGGCGAAACTCGGGAAGTCGGTCCTGCCCGCAGTAACGAAGCTGGCCGAGACGCTGATGCCGACGATCCAGACGGTGGCGGAGGCGACTGCGGCCGCGTTCGGTGTCATCTCGGATCACGCGGGGGCGATTGCCGTGTCGATGGAGGTGGCCGCAGCTGCATGGGCTGCGATGAAGGT
>CAYOCZ010000118.1:0-5845 GCA_964402475.1 uncultured bacterium
GTTCGGTGGCCGCGTTGCGTGCCGAGGCCGACGAACTCACGGCCATGCTCGTCGCGTGTGCCAAGAAAGCGAAGTCGAAGAGAGGATTGAGGAACGAGGAATGAGGAGTGAGGAATGCGGACCAAGACCTGCGTTCCTTCATCCTCAATCCTCACTCTTCCGTCCTTTCCTCTGGTTCCTCCCTCTTCCTTCCTCCATCTTCCGCCCTCCGTCCTCCGTCCTCGTCCCTCTATCCTCAGTCCTCTTCTCAGACCTCCCTCTTTCTTCCTCCTTCCTGATTCTCAGTCTTCCATCCTCAGTCCTCTCTCCTCTTTCTTCGCTCCTCCATCCTCAGTCCTCCGTCCTCAGTCCTTCTCTTGACTCGCTGTTGACTCCGAGCAGCCTTGGGATACAATCCGACCATGTCAGACCCTGAGTCTGGTCTGCCTGTGATTGAGGTTCGGAATATAGGAAGTGTCCCGCTTTTCTTCTCTCGGGCCAAAGAGGCGAGGCGCAGATGACCTGCCGAGTTCGCCGTCCGTCACAGCATTCGCCGTCCATGCGATTGGTAGGGAACCCGATTTGACAAGCCGCAGCCTAGGACTACAATGCTATGGGATTTTGATTCGTGAGCAAGCATCATCATAATCGCCCGCCCCAGCCAAGAGACCAAGGGACCGTCGCGGCTGAGCCCCGTGGAACCATGGTGGCTGATTCAGTTGCGCAGCATCGCCAGACGCGTACGGGACCACGTGAGAAACGACTAGCCCTGCTGAAGGGTATTGAGCAGGACCGCGCTTCGCATGTCATCACGTACGTGACTTCAAGCCGCGTTCGACTGAACGCGCAGATTGCGATGGACGTGATACGGCTTTTCAGGGAGATCCTCGGGCAGATGGGGCACATTGAGAAGTTGGATCTCGTGCTCATTACGCGAGGGGGGAACATCCTGGCTCCTCTGCGACTGATGAGCTTGCTTCGAGAGTACTCAAAGAATGTCAACGTGTTGGTTCCCTACATGGCCCATAGCGCCGGCACACTGCTCGCGCTGGGCGCAGATGAAATCGTGATGGGCGCTATGGGTGAATTGGGGCCGGTCGATCCGTCCGTCGCGAACCAGTTCAACCCTGTGCTGGACCCTCAGGACATCCAGAATGATTCGAAGACCATACCGAGAGCGAGAATACCCATCAGCGTTGAGGATGTCACGTCGTATCTGGATTTCGCCAAGTCGCATGCTGGTCTCGACGCAGCTGGGATGGCCCAGGCGTATTCGGCTCTGACGGGACAAGTGCATCCGCTTGCACTGGGGAACATCCTAAGAACTCACAAACTCATTCGGCACCTTACCAGGACACTACTCCTAATGCACATGGATGAGACGAATGACAGAGAGCGGCTGGAGGCCATCGTGCAGGCTCTCACCGAGAAGCTATACTCGCACGAATATGCGATCACTCGCGATGAGGCATCGCGTCTTGGTCTTAAGGTCGCAAAACCGTCTGACGCGACGGAGGGGCATCTGTGGGAACTCTATAGGCTCTACGAAGAGTCTCTGGGCATAGACCGTCCAATCGACCCGGCCCGCGAACTGGGCGCAGAGAGGCAGAAGTACCTTTGTTTCGACTTGGCCGCAATCGAGGCGGAGAATGCCGCCTACTTCTTCTGTTCCAGAGGACTCGCGACGCACAAAGGAACGACGGACTTCGAGTTCGGCTTGGATGTCCAGGAATGGGAGCGTTTGGAGATGAAGAGATGAAGCTGAAGCGTACCAACATAGTGGTTTCTGTGCACGAAGGTTCTCAGCAGTTCGTAGCCGCGTCAAACGCGACCGGGATCGTAGTCGCGTCCGGTTCGGTTAGGAACATGAGGCCGCCTGCGCCGCTGACAGTCATAGAGGTACGTGCGCTGCCAAGCCGTACTGGCGTGCAGCCTCTCTACACGCGGCTCCCAAGACTGCCAGATACAGGATGTCCCGCTCTGGCATAGAGCCAGACGCGGACGAGTCTGCCGTCTTCAGTTGATTGGGAACGCGATACTCGGTTCCGACCGCCCATTTGACACGACCGCCCGCGAGTCCTAGAATGCTGTCGATGACCGAGTCGGACTGGCTGCGCAACCGGGAACTGGCCAGAGTGTTTCCGCAATTGCCGCATCTTGCTTCTGCCAACGAACGGACGGTGGTAGTCGATCGTGTCCTCTGAATCACCCGAAATCCGGGCCAATGGCCAGTCTGCTTCCAGTGGGCCGATGAACAGGGAAACGAGTGCTACGGGCATCTCAACAGGTAGGTCCCGGGTCTCCGATAGTATCCAGGAACGGCTGAAGTCACAGTACCTTGCTGCACGCACGGCCATACAAGCCGCCGTTCTCGGCGAGAACCCGCCTAGCAGCGAGGCGGACATCTATTCCGCACTCGCGACGAGTCGACTCCTACTCGGGGACTACGCTACACTTGATTGGGAGCACCGGCAAGAGATTGTGGCGTTGATGCAGAAAATCCAGGACTATGGACTTGACCCAACACGGAAGCGGCCACTGAACATACTGATGCACGCAGAGCCGGGCTCCGGTAAGTCGCACTTCGTCAAATGTCTGGCCGCCAAGCTGTCACGTACTCGTGCCTCCGCCGTCGACTTCAATATGGCTGCACTGCAAACTGCTGATGACCTGATTCACCCCCTTGATTGCGTGCGAAACCTCAAGGTCGCTGACAGATTGCCGGTTTTGTTCCTAGACGAATTCGACAGCGACAAGAGGTGGTTCCCAGCGCTCTTACCGTTACTGTGGGATGGGGAGTTACACGTCGGACACAGGGACCTCAAGCTGGGCAAGTTGGTGGTTCTGCTGGCGGGCAGCAGTCGCGGCGTGGGCGCGGCTGTGGACCCAATGTCGAATTCTCAACCCCAGTATGCGCCAGACACCAAGCTGGTTGACCTACTCTCCCGGATCAATGGAGGCGCAATGGGCATCCCCTCTTTGGACCTACACGACGAGAACTTCCATCGGGACAGGCGAGTCGACAAGGTCTGCATGGCGATTTCGCTTCTACAGCGTCGCTTCGACCACCAGGTTGACAGGGTGCCGTGGGCGCTACTTGGCCTCATCGGCAAGTGCCGATTCAAGTACAGCGCCCGGAGTATTGCTCACATGATTGACCTACTACCCGCCCTGCCGGCCAATACCGGTGACATTAGCTTGGATGCAGTGCGCCGCAGCCTTCCGCTGAATCAGCGGGAGCAGTTTGAAGAAAGCAGCCTAGCATACCACATGGTAGACACACCTGGCACCACTTCTGTTGTTCGCATGTGGGAGCATCTCCGTGAGCTCGACCTTCTCGTGAGAGTCTCCCCGAGAGTTCGTAACGACGCCTTTGGCTAGCGCCACGTGCGAGGAATGATCCCATCTGCTTGGACATGGACGCTACCCTGACCTACCTGCAGGAGGCATCATGATGGTCGGCGCCAAAACAACCGTAGAGGCAGCCAATGCGTACTGGCCGCTCGATTTCCCGATTCCTGTCTATGTTGTATCCAAGGATGGCTCTTTCCTAGGTTGGAGCAAGAAACTCGAGGAAGTTCTTGAGGTCGGCGCGGATGGGTTGCGCGGGCGCAACATCTCCGAATTCTATCGGGAACCCGACAATAGACACGCGCTTCTGGAAAGACTCGACGTCTACGAAAGAAGTGGCCAATGGCTGGAGAAGGCTGCGGTTGGGCTACGAACTCAGTCGGGGCGCGTGATTGAGGTCCAGGACTACTGCCGTTCTGTGAGGCGCAACGGCGAGACGATCGGCTACATAGGGTGTCTTGTGGACGTGACCCAGGAAGAAAGGTTCTTTGATGACCTTCCTATTGGCGTCTATGTCCTCGACGAGCGAGACAGAATCGTACAGGCCAACAAGTCGATGGCAGCCATGCTTGGCTACGAGAGCGGCGCGGAACTAGTTGACATGGATATCGCTCAGTTGTACGCCCATCCAGAGGAGGCCGCGTCATTCAAGAAACGGATTCTGAGCGAGAGATACGTTGTCAACGCCCCCGTCGAATTGCTCAAGAGAACCGGTGAGACTATCTTCGCGTCGGCGAACTCCTTCGTCGTCACCTCGAAGGACGGCGGCTATCTTGGTCGCGAGGGCGTACTCATAGACGTAACTCAAGCAGTGATCTACGCGCGCATGATGGACGATGTCCCGGTTGGCTTCTATGTAGTTCACGTCGAAGACGGCAAGGATATCATCCGGCAATACAACAAGCAGTTCGCGAACATGTTCGAATTCGAACAACAGGAAGAGGTCTTTGGTCTGGATATCAGCGAGCTCTACGACACTCGCGAGGACTACGATCGCTTCAAGGCCGAAATAGCTGAGAAGGACAAGAGAAAGGAACCGCTTCTCGGTCGACCGTTGCGCGTGCGCACGCGGAAGGGGAATCACCTCGTCATAGAGGTCAACAGCCGGCTACTCCACGATCCCGGTGGCAACATTACCGGGCGCGTTGGCGTGGTGAGGAACATCACGGCAGAGAATGCACTCCGGGAGGAGCAGGCCGAACTTGACGAGCGAATCCGCGACTTGACGACTGACATCGGCAGAGTACTGCATAACTACTCCTCCAAGCTTGTAATGCTAAAGCAAGTGATCTACTCGGTAGCCCAATCCCTCCACCCCGGGTACTTGGATGAAGCGGGAGCGCGCACGCCCGCGGATGCGGTAGACAGCATTCGTCAGCCCGCCAGACTGCTTGCACAGCACGCGCGAGACCTAATGACGGAGGCGGACCTCGACAGGACTCTGTCTGAGGATTCACTGGCTGGGGTTCTTCGTCTGAGTGAGCTCACGGCGCTTCTTGACGATCAAGAGAGTATTAGCCAGATCGAGTTTCGTATGCCTGCGGTCCGTGAGGTAGCAGAGGAAGTGCACTTGATTGCGAGGAAGCTGTCGGAAGTTGCGTCGATCAGGCGTCCAGCCGTAGAGCTCCAGCGCGGCTCGACAGCGCTTTTGCGGCTCTGCTCGCTGATTTCCCTTCGTAGAGCAAGAGACTCCGTGTGCGATATGGAGCAGCCAGTAAACGCCCTGCGCGACTACGTGACAAGGAGCTTCCGGCAAGAAGCCAAGAAGAAGCCTAGGAAGATCCGCGACTTGATTGGCCGCGTCGGAGTCGAGTTAGAGGAGTTCGCCAAGTCCCAAGGCGTCGGTCTTAGGTTCAGAGTCGATCATCCTGACGCGCTCGTAGTCGTTGTTGAGCGTGACGCCATACGCGCTCTGTCTAGTCTCTTGCACAACGCCATCAAGTACAGCTGGAAACGCGACGAGGGCCAAGCCCTATGGGTGTCGATTCGCACTGGGATTGACGGTGGCCGTGTGTACTTCCTTTTTGAGAACTGGGGTGTACCCATTCCCAGGGAAGAAATCGAAAGAGGGATAATCTTCGAGGTTGGCCAAAGAGGGAGGCTCTCGGGAGACAGGTGGCGAAGTGGAACCGGGATAGGCCTGACTGACGCGCTCGCCGTGGCACGTGACCACGAGGGGGATGTGACCATATCGAGTCGACCTGCAGGTGGGAAGAGCAGCGAGCACTACCAGCAGCCATTCATAACGACCGCTACGTTCTGGCTTCCAGTCCATGTGGAGGAACCAAAGGAGGAATCGTGATCAAGAACGTGTTGTGGGTCGAGGACCAGGCTACGACAGAGATGCCTGATTTCTTTGGGCCGGTCTACGTTGCTGTCAAGTACCATGTTGTGGATGTACCGAACGCAACCGAAGCACAAAGCAAGCTGCTCTCGCACGAGTACGACGCGGTCGTAGTCGACATTCGCATTCCTCCCGGAGAAGGTGCTGACTGGGTCCGGATATGGAATGCAG
>CAYOCZ010000118.1:5855-9023 GCA_964402475.1 uncultured bacterium
GGAGGAGAGGACAAAGTCAAAGCTCGGCTAGGACTGCATCTCCTGCAGAGTCTACTTGTCCCATCGTCCGCAAGAGTCAAGCTCGAGCATATCCCGCGGTGGGTGGAGCCTGCCCGCTTCGGCGTCTTCACTGTTGAGACAAGGACCGACATTGGGCAGGACCTGGATTCTCTCGGCATCAAGGCCTATCAGCACAAGTCGCCATATGCACCTAGGACCGCCCTCTTACAGCTGCTTGACAGCATTACCGAGCAAGCTGGTAGGTCTGAATGAAGGCCCCAACGGCCGCGTGGGTGGTCGGCTGGAGCCCGAGGAACATACTGCCTGCGGCGTGACCGGGGCAGCCACGCATGCTCCATCTAAGATTGAAGATTGTCGATTGCGGATTCTCCCGAACAGCAAAACAAGGACACTCCGTTTTCCCAGTCTGAAGGCGTATAGGGCAGGCTACTTGCGGTGGAGTTGGCGGTCGAGGCCGTCGAGGGCGAGTTGAGCCGGCACGGACGGCCCCCGCGAGAACGCAGAGCGGCGAACCTGCGGGCGAGCTCTTGGTTCCGCACGGTCTTGAGCGCGTCGCCCCGCGTCCGAAGTCGCCTCCCAGTTTCCAGCGATCTCTCCCCAGTCCCCCGCCACTTGTCCGTAGTCCAAATCCTCAGTCCTTCAACTCCCAGTCCCAAGTCACGCGGTTCACTTAAATGAACCGCGTGACCTAGCTGCAGTGCTGCCGGCCTGCATGCGTGCTCTCTCCAGACGCTGAGGGCCATTGACCATACCCCGCGGTTCACTATAATGAACCCGAGTCCATTATGAAGCTGCTATGTGCCCGCAAGCGCCGGCGGGATTCGAGCAAGCTGTTTGTCGCGTCGCTGGAACAGGCGGTGCTGGCATTTCTTCTCGATCATATCGAGAAGAGCTACTACAGCGTCGAGCTGTCCGACGACGCCGGCCTGTCGCGGGGCGGGGTGAACCAGGCGCTGCACGCCCTCGATGAGGCCGGGCTGGTTCTGGCCGAGGACCTTGGTGTGAAGCGGCTCTACCGCGCCAACCTGGCTGACCCACGCGTGCAGGCCTTCAAGGCTCTGCTTGAAACAACATCTCCCGGTAGCCGCCGCTAGCGCCGGAACGCAGAGTCACGCGGTTCATTATAATGAACCGCGCGTCTTGGCCACAGCCGAATAGGACAGAGAGTCCGGTCGGCGACAGCAAGTCCCTCTCTGGTTTGCTGGCCTGAGGAGTGTCGAGTAGGCTACATGCGCCCTAGCTGCCGGTCCAAACCGTCGAGAGCGAGATTGGCGAACTTGCGGGCCAGCTCTTGGTCGGGCCGGTCTTTGAGCGCATCCTCCAGCACCTTGTCCCGCTCCGGCGTCCCGGGCAGCGTGTCGTAGGCCGCGCTCGCCAGCGACGGGAGGCTACCGGTTCCTAGTTGCTGGTTTGCAGTTGACGATTCGTCTGGTCCTCTTGTTCTCGGTCCCCAGACCCGCGGTTCATTATAATGAACCGCGTGACTTCGCTGCAGCCCTTCAATCCCCGCCCCGTGTCTCCGACGTGCTAGACGCTGTTGACCATGCCCCGCGGTTCATTAAGATGAACTGGAGCCAATCATGAAGTATCCCGGTTCGCGCAAGCGCCGTCCAGCTCCGAGCCGGCTGTTCGTCGCGTCGCTGGAGCAGGCGGTGCTGGCATTTCTTCTCGAGGATATCGAAAGGAGTTACTACAGCGTCGAGCTGTCCGACGACGCCGGCCTGTCGCGGGGCGGGGTGAACCAGGCGCTGCACGCCCTCGATGAGGCCGGGCTGGTTCTGGCCGAGGACCTTGGTGTGAAGCGGCTCTACCGCGCCAACCTGGCTGACCCACGGGTGCAGGCCTTCAAGGCGCTGCTGGAAACAGCATCTCCCGGTAGCCGCCGCTAGAGCCAGATCGCAGAGTCACGCGGTTCATTATAATGAACCGCGTGCCTTGGCCACAGACGAATATGGCAGAGAGTCCGGTCGGCGACAGCAAGTCCCTCTCTGCTTTGCTGGTCTTGGGAGTGTCGAGGAGGCTATTTGCGGCGGAGTTGGCGGTCGAGGCCGTCGAGGGCGAGTTCGGCGAACTTGCGGGCCTGCTCTTTGTCCGGCCGATCTTCGAGCGCCTCCTCCAGCACCCTATCCCGCTCGGGCGTGCCGGGCAGCGTGTCGTAGGCCGCGCTGGCCAGCAGGGTGAGCCAGTTGTACCATGAAACCCACTCACTGGCCGGACGGTTCTTCGTCTGGATTACGCCCATCACCGAGCCCAGTCCCTCGCCGATGTACGCCTGCCGCTTGAGCATTTCCGGGGTCATTGTCCTCTTCTGGCGCTCAAGCCAGGTCGGCTTGCGGCGCGGACTCGCCGGTTGCGGCTCGGCCCCGAACGCGCCGGTCGTTTCCATCCGGCTGAAGAGCTCGACTACCCGGTCGCGCACGAGCCTCACGTCTTTCTCGGACAGCGAGTGCGCCGCCACACCCTCACCGACAACCCGCGCCATCCGCCTCAGCCGCACGTGCTGCAGCCTTCCCCGCGTCGAGCTCAGCGCGCCCCAGAACTTCCTTGCCAGGAGTTGCAGGTACTGCCGCTCGGTAGCGGCAAGCCCGTGGCCGACCTCGCCCTCGAGATACTTCACGAGGATGTCGAGTCGTTTGCGCCGGCTGGCTGCCGCTGCCAGGTTCACGACCCGCTTCACCCGCTCTTCTGACGAAAGCGGCGGCTTGCCGTCGAACCGCCTTGCCACGGTCGTCTTGATGTCGTACGCGAGCGCCTGATTCCCGATCTTCGCGGGCAGCGCCTCGGTCACCCTGCCGACGGCCTCGCGCCCTTCCTGCTCGACCGGCAACGGCCTGGCCGTGTACGTATCCAGCAGGTCGGCAATCTCGCTGAAGCTCGCCCGACACGCCCGCAGGTAGTCAGCCACCAGCGACAGAGTGGGGTTCGAGTGACGGCCTGACTCCAACCGCGACACCAGCGCCTGGTCCAGACTGCCGCCGGCAAGTCTGGCCAGCTCAGCCTGGGTCAGCGAGGCTCTTCTGCGGAGTGACCGTAGCCTCAGCCCAAGCTCTTTGGTCATCGGCAAGTCGTCAGTTTTCCGATTCAACCATGACCTCTAGATATGTAGTATACAACATTCTCCCCCGACCGCCAGTCCTTGTCCTAACT
>CAYOCZ010000119.1:0-8994 GCA_964402475.1 uncultured bacterium
GTAGCCCGCCGGTCTCGGCGAGCACGTCCAGTGCCCGATTCAGCAGACTCGCATTCCTGCTTTTCACTCAAATGGCCTTTTTCACCGCTGCGGTGAAAATAGCATATCTGGTGAAAAAGTCAAGCAGGACGGGCTACTAAGTCCTGGGTCCACCTGTCTATGTTCCAGCGTCAGAACTCAAGATCCAGCGATCCACCAACTCCCGAAGCCATCGCCTGCACCGCCGCATAGGCTACACCGTGGGCGAAGCTGAAGAACGATGTGGCTCGATTGGCCAGTAACTGATCTAGTTAGCGGCTTCGTCCATAATGGGGCAAGGCTAAAGGAGCTCCACTTTGTCCGGATACGGGCGCCCCCGGTATTTCACGGTCAGTTCAATCGTTCTCTTACCCCCCAAGCGGAGACGCTCTGCAAGGACCATCCTTAAAAAGCCCAGGCACCCCATGAACGCCTTGCACCTCTTGAGACGATCCACGTCCGAGCCATCTCGATTGGTGCAGTCGAATTCCCCTTCCCAATCCTTGGAGTTATCCTCTTTCGTCCTGCATCCCTTCGGCGCCTTCTTGTGCTGCCAACACGTCTGCAGCCCGCCTGCGTCGCCACCATCGAACGGACACCACACGTAGTGCGCAGAACCCCGACCACCTCGCTTTTTCTCGTTGACAATCCACCGATAGTCGACTTCGAGAACGAGCTTCGTGGGGTTCTGCGAGCCAGCCGGGGTGGAAATGCTCTCGATGTGTGCGTAGGGTCGCTCCCCAACCACGTAGATCTGCTGTATCTTCTCTACGTCATCACCATCGGGGCGGAAGCCGTACACCAACTCAATGGGCTTGTCGGACTCGGCCCGACCCCAGTCTTGGAGGGTGTCGCACAGAGCGAGCAGATACGACAGCGGGTTCTTGTCGAACTCGATCTTTATGTCACTCGGCACTAAGAACACTGGGCCACTCTTCTTGTTCCTCATGTACGAATCATCGCGTTTGCCTGGATCCGGCTTGACCGCAAGCTCAAATGCCAAGTTGTGCATCATGATGGCCTCGGCAATGCGGAAATGCAGCAGCGCATCTCTGGCCCAACTTCTGGCAGGGGGTGTCTTCTTCCCCGGGGTATCCTTCGGGCTGTGCAACTTGGGAAAGACCTGGTATAAGTGGACGATGGCCCCGCAGACCCCGTGGTCCCCCTCGCCCAGAAGGTGCTCGAACACGTGGGCCATCGGGAACTGCATCTGCTGTTTGAGCAGGTTGTATGCCTCGGGAACACTAGCCCTCCCAGCGTTCGCGTCGCCACAGACTAGGGCCTGCAGAACGGCAAAAAGCGCATGGAAGGACTTGTCACGTACGAACCACCGACTGAAGCCATGTTGCACGTCGCTGAGACTGGGGACGTCATCGTCGTCCCTCGATGTGAAGCTGGCAACAAACCTCTGGGTGAGCTCACCGAGGTTCTCGAGCCCGATTCCCAGATCATGCTGGAACGCTGCGGCGGCCCAGGCGAACCTGACGACTTCCATTTGCCTAAGCGCCGCCTTTTGGGTGTTTTTGGTATTGAACTCGTCTCCAAAGCGTCTGAAGACGTCCCGGAACATCTCGCTGTTGACGAACCAAGGCATGCATTGCTCCACAATGGCTCGGCCGAGCAGATACACCTTCAGAGAGTGCACGAGGTGGTCACGGTATTTCTCCAGCCAGAACAGGAGACGCTGGGCATCCTGGAAACTGCGGAATAGCGACTCGTCCCTTAGGACTCTCGGGTATTGGCGAGTCCAGAACTCGACGATGGCCTTCAGGGCGAGTTCCTCGGAGGTGTAGAACCCGTGCTTTGCGCTGTACAGTATGGGACGTAGGGGATCACCCTGCCTTGGCGGAGCTATCGCACCGTCGGGGCCGTAGCCAGTGCTCCGTGCACATTCGTAGAAGAAATGACTGCCGAACTGCTCAACAATATCCCCCTGCCTGCGTTCACGGCCAACCAAGTCCTCGCGCATCATCAGCGCAGGCCCGAGGTAACAACGGCACAACTCATCAAGCCCCTGCTTTACACCATGCTGCCCGGCACCATCCGGAGTCGACTCCGCCTCAAGATAGACTGTCGCCAACTGCCGACCGGACACGTCCAACTCGAACGCTAGGAAAGGTGGCCGAGGAAAGACTGCGAACAGGGACGCTATCGCGCGCCTTCGCTCCTCCCCATCCATCGGCAGGTTAACGTCACGGTCCATCACGAAACGCTCAAACGCTCCTCGCTCAGGATCGGTGTCGACCGTGTCCATCACGCCTCTATCTTGGAGTAGGTCCTTGGCAATCCTGACTATCAGTGCCTTCTCGCCGACACTAGCCGACGCGAGCAGAAGGGCAACGACCTTGGCAGCAAGGTCCTGATCCAAGCTGTTTCCAAACCAGCTGCTCGCCGCGGCTCCGTCCCCAATCCTCAGAGGGATGGCCAGTCTCCAGTAGTCCGTGCCTTCCTGGCGCACTTGGCGAGGCTGAAGAATCTTGTCCCAGTTGCAGTACCATCGGAATCGCTCCTTGTCACCTAACTTGGCGCCCGATTTCCGGTCTAGATCTGTCCGGTGACAAACGTAGCGGTCGATGTCTGTTTCCAGTTCGGGAAGGTTCGCCCATGACCCAAGAGCACGAAACTCGTTCCAAGCGCCCTCGCCCAGCAACAAGGGAAATCGCATTCGCAGCCAGTCGCCAAACGCATCCTGTTCCGGCTCGTAGGTGCATATGAATCCCCGCTTGACGGCAATCGGCAGGGCCTTCAAGAGCAGGTCGACACCATTTCGCAGGGTGCTATCGAACAGCGGCAACAGCTTCCTGAGGTAGTCCCAGGATTCTGACCGGAGGTACCCTGGTTCCTTGTCAGTCACCCTGGGGTCCGCGTGCCCAGCGATTGCGCCCCGACAAGTCATCTGGAGGGCCTCAAGCTTCTTGCACGCCTTTTTGTTCATGTCCAGCATGTCCGTCATGTCGTCCGCGATACCATTCCGGTATCCCTCTTCAGCATGAGATGGTAAAGTGCGTCATGGGTCGCCACCAAGCTGGAATCTGGGAGTCCGCACAGGTTCAGCATGACCCTGCCCGCCCCATTTTTGTCCAGCCACTCCAGAAGAGCTGGCCTGCTGCCGCGAAAGTATCGGTTCAGCGCGACATCCCAGTATCGCGTACCAGGCAATGGTATAAGGTAATTGGGCCGTGGGATGACGGGGTACTTCGCGCAGAAGCCGACCATCTCGTCAAGTGACTCTTCGGTCTCTCCGTCCAAGCCCACCACAAACCAGCATACGACGTTGAGTCCTACGTCAAGCGCCGCCACCACCGCAGCATCCGCGTCCGCCTTGTGGGTGTGCTTTCCAGCGGTCCCGAGAACTTCATCGGAACGGCTCTCCACACCAAGCCAGACTTTGCTGCAACCGGAACGCTTCATGCGTGCGAAACCGTCCCTGTCGAGCTTGTCTACTCGCATCATGCATTCCCACGTGAGACCAGATTCCGCCAAAACCCCGCACACCGAGTCAACCCTAGAGGGCGAGGCATCGAAGCACGGATCAGCGAAGAACAGGTGCTCGATCATATGGTGCTCCCTGATACGCGACAACTCCGCCGCCAAGGTGACATTGGCCTTGCAGGATTGCCCAGTGAATGTGTGGGCGCAATAGGCACAGTGGTAGGGACATCCGCGGCTGGTTTCGTAGTACATCGTCCTTACCCGCCCTTCGCGGATGCCGGGCCAGATGTCTAGCGCCGGGGTTGGCAGTGAATCGAGACTCTCGCGAGGAGGCTCTCCACTACGAACTGTGCCGGACGGGAGTATGCGCGACCGTCCGTTTGGTTTCCACGCGCCAGACGCGAGTTGGCCTACGATGCTCAACATTGCGTGTTCGCCCTCGCCGATGACCCCGACATCACACGGGACGTTGTCCATCACAAGATCTGGAATTGCGTTCATCAACGGGCCACCGCAAATGAGCGGGAATCCGGGGTCGATCCGCTTGATGACGCTCGCCAACTGCTTCACGAACCAGAAGCCTCCCAGCCAAGTTGTGATGCCAGACACATCGAAGCTCCCGACCACATGCTCGGCCACAGCTTCGACGTCGTGTTTTCCAAGTCGGTAGTCCAAGATCGCGACGCAATGGCCGTAGGCGATCAGCATGCTGGCCATTGACATATAGCACATCAACGGCGAGCGGTCGTTGAACTCGGTGCCCGGGGGAGAAACGTACCCCTCTTGTGGGGGCAGTATCAACCCGACGTTCATTCTCGGAGCAGTCGCACCGGGTCGCTACTTGACTGGCATCAGCTCGAACTTGCCGTCTTTGATGGTCTTAAAGGCAAGTTGAAGGACTATGTTGCCCTTCTGGTCAAAACCAAACGGCCCCATTGCCCCGGTATGCCCAGTGCTGCCAACAACAGCCTTGTATAAGGCAGTGGGGTCGTCGCCGACCTTCTGCATCGCCCGCGCCAGCACGTACATCATATCATACCAGATCGCGGACATGGCCTCGGGACGCGCTGCGTACAGGCTCTCATAGGCGGCGCTGAATGCTTTGGCCACCGGCGTTTCTGTCGGCCAACCAAGAGCTAGAGATGTGTAGATAGACCCTTCAGCGGCTTGTCCAGCGAGCGAGAGCATCTGTGGAGACTCGAACATCGTCGGACCGAGGAACTGCACCTTCAGGCCCAGTTCCTTTGCTTGCTTGAGTATCGCGCCGGTCTCCGCCCAGCCTACAACGTAGAGGCCGTCAATCCTGTCGGCCCTCAGTTTGGTCAACTGAGAACGGAAGTCTGCGACCCCGGATTCGTACGTCTCCGCCGGAGATGCGCCGCCAAGTCCAGTGAAGACACGAACGAAATCATCCTTATAGCCAATCATGGCTTCTGCGTCCCCGCAGATCACGCCGACACGCCGTAGACCCAGCTTCTCGTAAGCGTAGTGGGCCATAGCATCGGCTTCCTGCTCCAGCGACATGTAGTTACGTATGGCAAGATATTCGCCACTGGTAATCTTTGGGTGTTGCGCGCTAGTAATGACAAGTGTAGTCTTGTCAGTTACGGGGAGAATTGCCAAGGTCACAGCACTGACATCAGAGTATACTACTCCGACCTTCTCCACGTCCAAGAGCCGGCGTAGTGCGGTGATACCGACCTTCGCGTCGCCCTGGCTGTCCTCGTAGATTATCCTCAGTCTACGCCCATTGACGCCGCCTGCCTTGTTGATTTCACGGACCGCGATATCGAGGCCCTGCTGTTTCCAGATGCCAAACTGCGCAGCAGTGCCGGTAAGCGGCAGAATAGCGCCGATCTTGATGTCGCCTTTGGACGGGCAGGCGAGGAAAAGGACCGACGCGGCCAAGGCCGCGAGGACGGACAGGCTGAGAATGCGTTTCATACTAAACCTCCTTGGCCCGTGAGGGCCGGTGTCTGAGTCAATGAGTTCATGGGTTTGTTGGTTGCGGGCGGAGTGCAGGCGCCGCCGCTATCGGAAGATGCCGCCGACTCGGGCATGAGTAGCATTCTAGGACTCGCGGGCGGGCGTGTCAAATGGGCAGGCGGGCATCTGCCTCATATCCGTGCCACCACGTCGTATTCGTACAACTCGCGTTTGGAGTTGCGCTTGCGGATAGTCCTGATCTCTGCTTCCTTTGCGCCGCAACTGAGCAGCATGTCACGGTACACTCGCTCGGTCGGCACCAGTGTCTCGTAGAACTTAGAGTTGCCTACGATGTAGTGGACCTCGGCGTCCGGTCTGGCCAGTTTGCTCATGCTGGTCAAGTGCTGCCAAGTGTCTGCGAAGTACTTCGCCACGTAGTTTGCCAAGACCGCCCCGGACTTAGTATCTGAGTTGCGAATGTTGGTCAACGCGGTTTCGAGGTAGTCCGGGAAGAACGTCCCCGGCGGACGTTCCCACGTGGTCAGCCGGCTTGTGGCGATACCCCAGGTCCCGCCAGTGGATCGCCAGTCCAGTTCTCCGGCATCGCGGCCGTGCTTGAGGTAACCGAGCCAGAACATGTACGGCCTTAGTTCGCGGATGTACGACATTCGGTTCGGGTAGGGCGGCGACGTGATAAGGAGGTCAAAACTCTCTGTAAGTGATTCGTCGAGGTTTCTGGCATCGCCGACCCGGACTGACGCGGGCTTGGCCGGATTTACCGCAGCGCCTTCGAGCACAACGGCGGCCGCGTCCTCGAACGACCCGTAGCGGGCTCTGCGCTCGAACATCCGGGTCTGGGCGCTGGCGCGGCCAGTCTTGAAGGACATCGACTGGTGGTTGAATGCGGCGTTGGAGAGCGCGATGAGCGCACGGCAGAATGCCACTAGGAGCAAGTCACGAACCGGGCCGGGCTCGGCCTCGATCTTGTCAATCGCGCCCTTGGTTCGGCAGAGATAGTCGAGGTTGTCGCTGTACCACCATCGAGTGACGTCGTAAATCGGAGGAGGCTGGCTCATTGGACCGTCTGCTGAAGCAAGGGCCGAAACATGGCGTGCACGTCTGGCCGCCGCCCTGAGCGTCTCGGTGTCGTAGATCGCAGTCTTCGCTCCCGCCAGCCACACAAGAAACGGGTTCAAGTCCACGGCGCTGGCGCGATGCCCTCTCATGGTGGCGGAGAGAGCGGTAGTGCCCGTTCCCGAAAACGGATCCAGAACGTGCAGGTGCCCAACTCGGTCGGACAGTATGTCGTTTACGAGCTTCACAGAATACGCCGGGGTAAGCCTGAGCCAGCCGTGACGTCCGTGGTCGGTGTTATGCTTGAAGGTCAGTTCGGCGCGACGCCCTAGTCTCCCAGGGGCAGTCTTGGTGACGGACATAGGTACCTCGCTAGGTCGCGCTCAACAGGGCCTCGAGCACGCAATTGACTTCGACCTTGAGTTCCTGCGCGTGGCGTACGAAGAAACCAGCGAGGTCGTAACCCACTACTTCCCGCATGAAGTGGTACGTTGAGTCATGGGACGTTCCGCCCTGCGTCCGACCCGTCAACATCGCCCACTTCGCAGCCTTGTAGCGCGTGAAGATGTCGTCGTCCATCTGCATCGACAGCAGGGCAACGCAGGGCAGGTAGGCCTGGCTGTACGCGGTTGCCGCGTTGGCAAGGTCCGCATTCTGGCGCTTCGAGTCCTTGCTCTTGTAGCCTTGTCGAACCTCGAAGACAATGCCAGTGAGGCTGCGGGCGATCTTGCGGTTCACGCCAAGCTCTCGGCATACGTCCTGTATCCAATCCCTGACCCGGGCTCGTGCCGCTAAATCACGAACCGCATCCAACGGAATCCGGCCGTCGAGCGACAATGTGCGTTGTCTACCTCTAGCCACTCTGACCGAGTATGACCATGAGGCCTCGTCCTCCGTGAGCCCAAGCTGATCCTGCAAGACTGCGCGGAAGAGGTGCTCGCACCCGATGCCGATCTGGCGGTAGATGCTTGTCATGCCGCCCGCCGCCTTGTGGGCAGCATACATCAGCGCATTGTCCAAGCCAAACCAAGTGTAGAACGGGTCCGCCCGGTAGAGCTCCTGGAAATCGGAGAGGTTCAGACCGGCTTGGACACCCTGTCCCAGTCTGGGTTTGTACGCGGAACAGACCCGGATCGGTTCAACGACGAGGGAAAGGTAGCGTGCATCTCTGTTCGCGACGTTCACGTCTGGGGGCTGAGGAACACAATCATGTTCGCCTTGCTCGACTGCGCCATGAGGAGAATCTGAATCCACGCGGACATTATGGAGAATCGCTGCAAGATGTCAAATCTGCTGACGGGCGACGTGACGGAAATGAGGGGGCAAAAAGGAACACCTCCCCGGCTCCCTGCCGGGAGATGTGTCAAGGCCCGACCCTGCTCGGTCAACATTGGGCGGGGAACCGCGGCCGCAGGCCGCGAGTCTGCTTGTCCATCCATCCTACCAGGAGATGACCCAGTCACAGGCAGGATTGTAGAACTCATGGAGGCGGGTGTCAAGCGGAAA
Source organism: uncultured bacterium (assembly GCA_964402475.1). Lineage (GTDB taxonomy): Bacteria > Hydrothermota > Tepidihabitantia > Tepidihabitantales > Tepidihabitantaceae > UBA2258. The sequence goes on from CAYOCZ010000119.1 coordinate 7,957, forward strand.
GAAAGTGATCAAGTGGTCCAGTGGTCAAGTGGAGGAATGGGTGCGACCGAAGGCAGAAGTCAGAAGGCAGAGTGCAGAAGGCAGAAGTACCGAGGATAGGGATCGAGAGATGGAGAGATAGAGAGATCGAGGGATCGAGAGATCAAGGGACCGAGTGGCGGAGAGGCTGCGGACGAAGTGAGATGTCAGATGAGAGATGTCGGATGTAAGAAGTGCCGAGGAAGGGAGGCGAGGGAAACCGGGCATTGTAGATTGGCGAACGGGACGCAAACTCCGGACGCAAGTCAGAAGGCAGGAGCCAAAGGCCAAAAGGCAAAACCGCGGACACGGATATGACATCCACGGATTACGCAGATGACGCAGATTCCCTTGTCCCGACCCCGGGCACTATCTGATAGTGTCCGCCGAGGCCAAGTCAGAGAGCGGCCGGAGGCGGCGAGTATTCGGGTTCTTGAATGTGCGTTATGGCGCACATCCCGCCGCCCGCCAGTCCTTGTCCTAACTCCTCTATCCTCAAGTCTCTATCCTCTCTTCCCGCTCAGCCCCCTCCTATACCTCCCCCGTAGTCTGGACACTGCCAGGTTCAGGTAGAGGTTGCGGTTGAGTTCGAGCTACTTCGCCGGGGATGACGCGAGGGACATGCAGCGAGACAACGCCGGGAACGACGCGCGGAACGAGTTCAGGAACAGCGCGGGATTGAGGCCGAGGTTGAGGTCGAGGACCAGGTCGAGATCGAGGTCAGGGTCGAGGCTAGCACACGGGTTGAGGTCCAGGCGGCGACACGGTGGAAGAAACAATCAGGGGCACGACGAGAGCCACGAGAAGAGGAACGGCGAGGGCTGCGAGTCAAGTCAAAGTGCAAAATGCAGACCGCAAGATGCAGAATGGCGGGCACGGGAGGAGACCGAGGCGGAGCATTCAGGGAATCGAGGGGTCCAGTGGAGGGAAACGGACGAAGTCTAAGGGCAAAAGCCAAAGGCCAAAAGCCAAAACGGCAGAATCGGAGCGGACGAAGTCAGAGGGCAGAAGTGCCGAGGA
>CAYOCZ010000120.1:0-8974 GCA_964402475.1 uncultured bacterium
CGGGCAAAGTCCAGGTAGAAGACGATGTACATCGTGTCGATGCCGCTTGCGTCCAACACCTGCTTCGCTTGCGTTTCCATCGAGCTGAGGGCCACCATGGCCGTTTCGTAGCGTTCGGTCATGTCGGCAAAGATGCGGGAGGTCGTCTGCGCCGCTATGTCGGGCGAGAACTTGGCCTTCCAGCGCGAGACTCGGCGAGTTACATCTGACATGTTCAGACTCCTTTCCGGCCATCCGGCCGGGGTTACGGGCCATTCGATCTACTGGATTAGAGAACTGAAGGCCTCTAAACGTAACCTCTTATCTGCTTATCTGCCGCCCGATGCGAAAAGCGCGGAGGTATCTTGCTGACGCTGACCGGGCGCGACCTGATAGTCCAGGGCTGCGTCTGAGACTCGCGCCGGCAGGAGGGGAGTCACTCCCGGGTTGACTCCGGGGTTCAAGGCCGAGTACACTGCGGCCGTGAATGTGGCCGTTAATCAAGGACTTAGCTGGGATTTCAGCGCCGTGAACAGCGCCGGAATCAGCGCGGGGAAGAACGCCAAGGTCAGCGTGGCCTACAGTGGCGCAGTCAATCGCACGTTCAACTCCACAGTCAGTGCGGACTTGAGTTCCGTGACGAGTCGCGCAGCGAGTTCCGGCCTGACTTGCGCGTTCAGCCGCAGCTTGAGCGCGGCGGCGAGCCGCGCATCGAATGTGCAGGCGAATGTCTGGTTCAGGACGGCGTCGAACGGCGCAATCCCGATGCAGGTGCTTTGACGAGCAGCCGCTGCCTCACCCAACTCCTGTGAGCGCCGCGTGATACCGGCTGGTGTGACTGCCACCGTCTCACACCTTCCCGGAAAAGCGGCAGCCCTGCTGCTGTGCTTCAGAGCACACACCGTCACCTATGTGTAGTAGCAGGCCAGAATCCGACCACAATTCTGCCGGGGAGTGGGCGGCCCACGGACCGCCCCCTGGGTAGCGTCTGCCGATAGAGCGCGAGACACGAGAAAACCCACAACTACGTGAACGTCAACTCGAACAACGAGCCGAACGACGACGCGAACGGCTTCAGGAACAGGAAAAGGTCAAGGTTGAGGCTAAGGTCGAGATACAGTTTGAGGTCAAGCCTGAGGTTGAGGTTGAGATACAGGTTGGGATTCGAGAGAAGACACGTGTGCCGACGCCTCTCGCCATACGGGTCAGGATGCGCCGAGACGAACAAGGAGACATACTTCGAGGGACACGAGAGACGCTCCGACGCAGCGTTCCGATGAGTCCTGTAGCCTGGCCAAGCGAGACCCCTCCAATCGCTTCGCTCCGTCGGTTCTTGTCATCTGCGGGCATCTGCGTAACCTGCGGATGACCTTGCCCGCGCTCAGCGGGCCAGCGCTTCCTTGACAGTCAGGCGAATTCGGGTAAAACTTAGCACGTTCGATTGGGGCCGTGGCGCAGCTGGGAGCGCGCTTGACTGGCAGTCAAGAGGTCACGGGTTCGACTCCCGTCGGCTCCATTGCGGGATCGGCGATTTCCGGTTGGTGATTGACGAGTAGCATTTCTCCGCAAAAGGAGCTTCAATAATGTCGAGAAAGACTCTGTCCGTTGGGGCCGCGGCCTTGGTCGCGGCGGTGGTTGCCATGCTGGTCGGCTGCGCGCCCAGCCAGACCGTGAAGCCGATGACCGAGGAGGTGCAGAAGGCGAAGCGCGATTCGGCGCAGCAGTACTACAGCATCGGCGCCAGCTACTTTTCGCAGAACAACTTCGAGTCGGCGCTTGAGAACTTCCGACGCGCGCTGACTTACGACTCGACGTACTACGAGGTCTACGTCGCCATCGGGACTGCCTACCGCAAGATGCGCGACCCGGTATCGGCCGAGGAGTACTTCCGTAGCGCCATCAAGCTCGACCCGAAGAAGGCGAAGGCGTACGAAGGCCTGGGCGACCTGTTCTTGGCAATGCGGAAGGATACCGCGGCGCTGGCCGTGTACGAGGAGGGGCTCGCGAACGACTCGAGCCTGGTTGACCTATACAACGGCGCCGCCGAGGTGTACGTGAGATGGGGCGAGATGGCCAAGGCCGACCAGTTGTATCAGGCTGCAATGAAGCGCTTCCCGGACGACGTGAGCGTACAGCGGCTGTGGGCTGATTTCCTGTACAAGCAGAAACGGTACTCCGAGGCGGTGAACTCGCTGGTGCCGCTGGTGCAGCGGTATCCCAAGGTCCCGGAGCTGCGTGAGAAACTGGCCGATTGTCACATTGAACTGAAGCAGTACGGCAAGGCAGCGGCCCAGTTGGACACGATTCTCCAGAGCGAACCGAACCGAGACCAGACCGCGCTGCGCCTGGGTTCGGTGTATCTGGCCTGGGGCAAGCCCAAGCAGGCGATACAGCGGTTCGACGCGCTGATTGCCAGGGACTCGACCAAGACTCTGCCGCGCGTTCTCAAGGCCGAGGCGCTGATGCAGCAGGGCAAATACGGCTCGGCTGAGGGCATCCTGCAGAAGGTGCTCAAGATGGACCCGAACGACGCTCAGGCGCACGTCGACTTGGGTGACATCCGCCAGAAGCAGGCCGACCAACAACGTGGCAAGGCCGTGACTACGACACCCACATCAAAGCTGAAGAGGGCGCAAGCGCTGTACGAAGAGGCCAAGTCGCACTACACCAAGGGTCAGAGCGACGCGGCACTGAGGGGGTACGCTGGTACCAAGTTGGACTACGTCGAGAAGATGCTGCAGGCGGTGGTGAACGAGTTACGCTTCAGGGGTGACTAGTAGCCGGCGATGCTGGACCGACACGTATTGCTGCTGAACCAGAACTACGAGCCGCTGTCGGTCTGTAGGGCCCGTCGGGCGCTGGTGCTGGTGCTCTCGCGCAAGGCCGAGATGCTCGAGGCGTCCGGTATGGCAGTCCGTACCGTGCGGTTGGCGTATCGGCTGCCAAGCGTGCTCCGGCTCAACTACTTCGTGCGGGTGAAGCGGCGTGAAGTGCCGCTGACCAAGCGGAACGTCCTGCGCCGAGACGGAGGCGTCTGTCAGTACTGCGGACGGCGGGGAGCGCTGATGACGACCGACCACGTCATCCCCCGGTCATCAAGCGGCACCGACACCTGGGAGAACCTTGTCTGCGCCTGCACCGAGTGCAACTCCCGCAAGGGCAACATGACGCCCACCCAGGCGGTGATGCCTCTGCGCCGGAAGCCGAAGAAGCCACACTACTTCACCTTCGCCATCGCCAGCCTGGGCGACGTGCCGGATGGGTGGCGGCAGTATCTGTTCATGAGCTGACCGCCGGGCACGCATGACGCCGGACGCAGGAAGCGTTTAGCCGAGAGCGTGAGGCCCAGAGCGTGCAGCGCGGTTCCGCGATCCTGTTGATGCTCGCCGGCTGTGCTCTGAGCGCGCCGGCCGTTCCGCTCCTCATCTCTCGCGTCGAGACAATCATCAGCCCGCCGAGCCCGAACCTCACGCTGGTGCCGGGTCTGAGTGCCGGTGACTCGTTCGATTCGGCAGGATTGAGCCGGGCTGAGGCGCGAATCACTGACCAACTCGCGGCCGAGGGCTATGTCTCGGCCAGCGTTGAGGTCAAGACCGTAGTCAAGGGCGACTCCATCACGGTGCGGCTCCTGGTTCAGGCCGGGAAGCCGGCCCGCATCGGCGGGTGGCGCGTCACTGAGGACTCGGGCATTTCGGCTGAGGAGTTATCGCGTTCGCTGCCACGGAGGGGCGTCCGGTTCAGCCGGGCGGTCGTGGATCGTGCCGCGGCTTCAATACTGTCGGCTTACGAGAACAGCGGGTACCCGTTTGTCGCAGTGACGCCGTTGGCGCTGGTTCAGGAGAGCGGGTACGTATTTCCGGCGCTTCGGGTCGCGTCCGGCCCCAAGGTTGAAGTGAGTTTCCTGGAGTTCGCCGGCAAGCTCGGCACCAAGCCTGGGTTGCTTGAGCGCGTTGCCGGCTTCCACCGAGGCAGCTACTCAAGCGTCACGACGGCGATTTGGCGTCAGCGGCTGGAGCAGAGCGGACTGGTTGTGGTCGATTCAGAGGCGATAGTGAGAGAACTGGGAACAGCCGCCGAGCGGGCACTGGGGACGGTCCTCGCCGGAGAACTCCGGGGACAGTCCCTTCACGACATGTACGGAGTCAGGTTCTGGGTCACCGGCCGGCGGGTCAATAGCGCCAGCGGTGTTGCCGGCTACTCGCCGGCCGACCGGAAACTTACCGGTCTGGCGCAGGTTTCGTTCCACAACCTCTTCGATACGGGCCGCAGGTTGGAGGCGGGCTGGCAGTCGGCCCATAACCGGACCAGCTACCGACTGAGTTACTCTGAGCCCTGGGTGCTCGGGACGTCCATTGACGTGACCGGGAGTGCACGGCAGCAAACGGTTGACACGACGTCGGCTCAGACGAACCTGACATTGTCGGCAAGCGCACAAGCTGCCACATGGACAACGGTCAGCTTCGAAACCGGCTATGACCGGTTCACAGATATCCCGAGCCGGACAACCGCCAACGTCGTGTGGGTTGGCACCGGCGTTGTTCTGGACTCGCGCGATTTCCCGCCCAACCCGAGGAGCGGAGTCCGGCTGAGTGCATTGACCAAGGTCGGCAACCGGCTAACCGACTCGGTCCGTTCCGGTGCTGTCGCACATGCTGAGCTCGGTCTGACTGGGTTTCTGCCCTGGAGCCGGAGCCTTGCCTGGTCGAACTCAGTCGGGCTGCGGGCCGTCTACTCGGCGACGGCTCTGACCGAGTCCGAGCTCTACCGGCTGGGTGGGCCCGGAACTGTGCGCGGCTACCGTGAGGACGAGTTCACCTCAACCCGCGTCGGCTGGTTCAGTACCGAGTTGCGATACAGTCTCGACCGGACGTCGAGTGTCTCCCCGTTCCTGGATGCCGGTGTGTATCAGGATTCGCTCGGCTGGCAGGTCAGGCCGGGTTATGGGGCGGGCACGAGGGTTGCTACGCAGATCGGCGTCCTCGGGTTCGACTACGGCATTGCGTTCCGTGACAGCCCACTGCACGGCAAAGTGCATCTGAGCTATGATGTGGCGTTCTGAGAGAGTGACCAATGACCGATTCCGAATTCCTGGCTAATGACCAACAGCGGAGAATGACGAACAGGACTCACACGACTCTGGAGCATTCGTTGGGAATTGGGAAACGGGTAGTTAGACACTCTGTCCAAGAGACTGGAGGTCGAATGTGAGCATTCTTGAAGCTGTCGTGCTGGGGCTTGTTCAGGGGCTGACTGAGTTCCTGCCGGTTTCGAGTTCCGGGCATCTGGCTGTGCTTGAGCATTTGTGGAAGCTGCCCCCCGAGTCCCGGCTCCCGCTGACAACGATGCTGCATGGGGCAACCGCGCTCGCGGTCATCTTCTACTTCGCGCCGCTGCTGGTGCGGCTCATACGTGGGCTATGGGCGCGCGACGCCGCCCGGCGCGTTTCGAGTTGGCGGATGGCGGGATTCATCGCGCTCGCCACAATTCCCGCCGGTGTGGTTGGCGTCGTGTCCAGTGACATCATTGACCGGGCGTTTTCAAGCCCGCTGCTCGTTGGCTTGATGCTACTGGTGACAGGCGGGGTGCTCTTCGGTACCCGCTTCGCTCAGGCGGGACACTGGGGTCAATCCTCGCCCGGTGACAGTCCCCGTGAGATCGGCTGGGTTCGTGCGTTGCTGGTGGGCATCGCCCAGGCGATTGCGATAACGCCGGGCGTTTCCCGTTCCGGCGCGACGATTGCGAGTGGCCTTTACCTTGGGATGGACCGGAAGGAAGCGTTCGAGTTCTCGTTCCTGCTGGCGCTCCCTGCAATTGTCGGCGCGTTCCTGCTGGAAGTGCGGAAAGTGAACCTGGCCGTGCTCAATCCGCAGGCACTTGCCGTCGGGATGGTGGCGGCGTTTGTTACCGGATTGGTAGCACTCTTCGTGCTCGCCCGGGCCGTTGCCGGCCGGAAGCTCCACTGGTTCGCGTTCTACTGCTGGCTCGCCGGGCTGGCGACGATTGTCTTCGTGCGGTAGGAAACGCTCGGGACGCGAACCGACGAATCCTTGGGGGCAGTCCACGGTGGGACAGTCCCCGGATTCGCGGTCATGTCCCTTCGCTAGCAGAGCTGGCGCGTTTCGGTATTGGTGACTTCGACGCGGCGGTCCCGGTCCACGTATTCAATAAGTTTGGACGAGGTGCTCTGAAGCATGCGCCAGTTGGTATTGACCAGCACCACCGCCAATTGCGCCCGCTGCCACTGGTCCTGGTATTCGACTTCGGCGATCGCGATATTGAACTGACGGCGTAGCCGCTCGCTCAGGCTTGTCAGTATGCGGCGTTTGTCTTTGAGCGACCGGCTCTCCGAGATGTAGCAGTCGAGAAGCAGCAGGCCGACAGACATCAGGACAGGAAAGAGAGAGAAGAGAGGAGAGAGGAGTGAAAGAGGAGTGGAGTGCCGGCATGCAAGGGGCGGCTTCCGGCTGCTCCCTGCTTCCTGCTCACTACTCCCTCATCAGGCCGTTCTTTTGACTTCCTCGACCTTGTAGAATTCGAGGGTGTCGCCTTCGGCCAGCTCGTCTGCGCCCTCGATACCGACGCCGCACTCGTACCCGGTTTCGACTTCCTTGACGTCGTCCTTGAAGCGCTTGAGCGAGGTGACCTTGCCGTGGTAGACCTCTTTGCCGTCGCGCATGACCCTGACCATGGCGTCGCGGCCGATCTTGCCTTTCGTGCAGTAGGAGCCGGCGATCATGCCCAGCTTCGGCACGCGGAAGATCTGGCGGACTTCGGCCGACCCGAGCTCGACTTCCTTCTCTTCCGGTTCGAGCATTCCGAGCATTGCGTTTCGAATGTCTTCGATAGCGGCGTAGATTATCCGGTAGGTGCGGATTTCGATGCCCTCGTTGTCGGCCATCTGCCGGGCGTCGACCAGCGGTTTGACGTGGAACCCGACGATGATGGCCTCCGAGGCCTTGGCCAGCAGCACGTCGCTCTGGTTTATCGGGCCGACCCCGGAGCCAATCACGCGGACCCGGATGTCCTCGATGGACTGGCCTTCGAGCGAATCGCGCAACGCCTCGGCCGACCCGGATACGTCGGCCTTGATGACGATGTTCAAGTCCTTTATCTTCCCATCGGCGATCCGCTCCTGAATCGCCTCGAGTGAAACTATGGGCTTGCTGGCCGAGAGAATCCGGTCGCGCTTGGCCAGGAACCGGCGTTGGGCTATGGCGCGCGCAGCCCGCTCGTCCTCGACGACGTCGAAGCGGTCTCCGGCTTGGGGCAGGCCGGAGAAGCCGAGCACCTGTACCGGTAGCGACGGGGTCGCCTCCGCCATGGTCTCGAAATTCTCATTCAGCAGGTCGCGCACGCGGCCGAAGAACTCGGCCGCGACAAATGGGTCACCCTTGCGTAGAGTGCCTTCTTTGATGAGCACGGTCGCAATGCTGCCCCGTCCCCGGTCAACCCGGGCCTCGATGACCACGCCCCGGGCCGGTCCATCACACGCCGCCTTCGTGTCGAGTTCGAGCGCGAGCACCGAGATGGCATCGAGAAGTGCCTCTACGCCTTGGCCGGAAACGGCCGAGGTCTCGATGCAGAAGGTCTCGCCGCCGTAGCCCTCGACCTTCACTCCGTGCTGGGCGAGTTGGGCCTTGACCCGGTCCGGGTTGGCGTCTTGCAGGTCGGATTTGGTGATGGCGACGATGATCGGCACGCCGGCGGCGCGGGCGTGGTCGAGTGCCTCCAGGGTTTGGGGCATCACGCCGTCGTTCGCGGCGACAACCAGTACGGCAATGTCAGTGACCTGTGCGCCGCGGGCTCGCATCGCGGTGAACGCCTCGTGGCCGGGCGTGTCGAGGAACACGACCGGCTTGTCCTGGTAGCTTGCGACGTAGGCGCCGGTGTGCTGGGTGATGCGGCCGACTTCGCTCTCGACAACCTTGGTTTGACGGATGTAGTCGAGCAATGCCGTCTTGCCGTGGTCGACGTGGCCCATCACCACGACAATCGGCGGGCGCGGTTTGCATTCGCCACGTTCGACCTTGGTTTCGATTTCGGTCTCCTGCTCGACCGATACCCTGAACTCGTCGGCGATCAGCGTGATTGTCTCGAGGTCGAGGCGCTGGTTCAGGGTCGCGAGCATGCCCATGCCCATGCATTTCTTGATGACGTCCGAAGCCGTTGCGCCCAGGGCGTGGGCGAGTTCGGCGACCGTCATGTACGCGCTGATCTTGACCGCAGGCCGGGCCGCAGGCTGAGCCACGGTCGGAGCCTCCCGTACCGGCTTACGGTGCTTGATTTCCCGGCCCTCGATCTTGGTCAGTGTGTGTTTGACGTTCTGAGCTACCTGCTGAGATTCGTCCGGCGGCCGCGGCTGGCTCGGCGGCGGTGCGGCGCGGGTGCGGCGGAGGAGGTCTTTGAACTGGTGTTTCTCATTCTTGAGCCGCAGTTTCGCGGCCTCGAACTCCGCATCGCTGATGTAGGACGTGTAACCGCGCGGGCGGAAGTTCAGGTCCTTGAGCACGCGGATGAGGGCTTCGCTCGAGAGCCCGAGCTGCCTGGCCGCATCAAAGACCTTGAGCTTCGCCATCGTCGCGTCAGGGCTGCGGGGTCGGAGCCGGCGTCGGGTCGGGCTCCGGTGCCGGCGCCTGCGGAGTCTCCGGCGTCGAGGCAGGCTCTGGTGCCGGTTCCGATGCCGCCGCTGGTTCTGGTGCCGGGGCCGGCTCCGGTGCGGGCGCGGGTGCGGGCGTGGGTGTTGGGGTCGCGGCCTGCGGGGGTGGAGTGAATACCGGCTTGCCTTCGTGTATGCGCCAGACCGCGTCGCGGGTCTGCTGCTTCAGAGGCTCGACGCCTTCAGGCGCGAGTTCGGTGATTCGGGCGAGGTCTTCCGGCGTGGCGTTCAGCACGTCGAAGGCTGTGTTGAGCCCGGCGGTTGTGAGTTTCCCGACCAGCGCCTCTTCGAGCCCGAGCTTGCTCAGAGGAACCGCGCCGGCCTTGTTCATGATTATAC
>CAYOCZ010000121.1:0-8946 GCA_964402475.1 uncultured bacterium
ACCTCGGGCTTTGCGACTACTACGAAGGGAAGGTCGCGGAGGCCCGCGCCCGCTGGCAGGAGGCCCTCAAACTCGACCCCTCCTTCACCAAGGCCAGGCAGGCCCTCGAACAACGGAAGTAGCGGGGCAGTGCCAGCCCCAGGCCGCAGGCCTCAAGCTGCAGGCCGTCCGTGAGGTTGCCGTGCAGCATCGGCTGCTTTGGAGTCTGGTGCTCTTGGGGTACTGGTGGCAAGCTCATATCTCGGTTCTTGGGGCGCCGGCAGGGCTTGCCAGCGCCGATTTGTCGGGCATAATCCCAGGTTGTGACTGACGCACAGCTCAAGGCAACCCGGGAGCTCCTCCCGGTCACGCGCCGCTACGTCTATCTGAACCACGCCTCAAACGGCCCGCTCGCAACGCCCGTCGTCCAGGCAATGAACGGCTACATCGAATGGTGCAGCCTGCACGGCGAGGTGCCGTACCCCGAGGCCGAAGCGGTAGTCGAGGACTGCCGCGAGATGGCGGCGCGGCTGATGGACGTGCGCGCCGACGAGATCGCGTTCGTGAAGAACGCGTCCGCCGGCGCGATTATCGCCATCGGTTCAATCGAGTGGCAGCATGGCGACAACATGATATTGATGCGAGACGCATTCCCGGTTGGCGTCTACCCCTTCAACTATCTGCTGCCGCACGTTGAGAAACGGTACGTGACGAGCGACGAACTGGCCAAGGGGCCGGAGTGCATATTCAGGCTGGTGGACCGGCACACGCGGGCGATTGCGATCGACTGGGTCCACTTCCTGTCCGGAGTACGGGCGGACATCAGCGCGATAGGTACGTTCTGCCGCACGCGGGCTATCCACATCCTGCTGGACGCGATGCAGGGACTGGGGGCAGTGAACCAGGGCTTCGGAGACCTCGACATCGACTTCGTCTACGCGGGCGGCAGCAAGTGGCTGCTCGGGCCCCAGGGCAGCGGGATCCTCTACGTTAACTCGGCGATTCTGCCGAAGCTGAAGCCGGCCAACCTCGGCTGGCTGTCCGCGAAGTGGGACGACTTCAACGACATCTACTCGCCCAAGCCGATGAAGCCGGGCGCGAGCCGGTACGAGGAAGGGACCAAGAACTACATCGGCATCTACGGCCTGCGCGAGTCGCTGCGTATCCTGCTCGACGCGGGGATGAGCGAGGTCGCGGACCGAGTGCGGATGCTGGTGCAACTGGTGAGGCGGAGGCTGGAGGAGAAGGGTTTCGAGATCATCACCCCGGTGGACCCGCAGCGTCACGCCGGGATCATCACCGCCAGTCGGCCGGACATCGATACTTCGGTTCTCTTTGCACGACTGAAGGAGCAGGGATTCATCTGCTCGTTGCGCGAGAACCGACTGCGCATCGCCCCGCACTTCTACAACACCGAGGAAGAGGTCGAGCGGTTCTGCGCCGCGCTGCCGGACCGAGCGGGGAGTGCTGTCTGATGGTCGGGATTGACCTCGCGGGCCGCGTCGCGTTGGTTACCGGCGGCAGCCGGGGTCTGGGCCGAGCCGCGGCGCTGGCGCTCGCGCGGGCCGGGGCGGACGTAGCAGTCAATTATGTGCGGGATACCAGGGCGGCCCGCGCAGTTGCCTCCCAGTGCGAGGAGCTCGGGGTCAGGGCGGCTGCCGTGAAGGCCGACGTGGCTTCATCAGCCGACGTCAAGCGGCTGTTTGCCGACGTCAAGCGGCAATTGGGACGACTGGACATCCTCGTCGCCAACGCCGGCATCTGGAAGGGCGCGGCCATCGAGAAGATGACCGACCGGCAGCTCGCCGAGACGTTCGACCTCAACGTCCGAGGCGTGTTCTACTGCTGCCGCGAGGCGGTGCCGCTGATGCGCAAGGCCGGCGGCGGGCGCATCATCCTCGTCGCCTCGACCGCGGGCCAGCGGGGCGAGGCATTCCACTCGCACTATGCCGCCAGCAAGGGCGCGGTCATCAGCCTGACCAAGTCGCTCGCGCCGGAACTGGCCGCCGACCATATCCTGGTCAATTGTATCGCACCGGGCTGGTTCGACACCGACATGTCGCGGGCGAGCCTGAGCAAGCCCGTTGTCCGTGAGCAGGTTGTCGCGACGATTCCGCTGGGCCGGGTCGGCCGGCCTGAGGAGTTCGCCGGCGCGGTCCTCTTCCTTGCTTCCGAGCTCTCGACCTTCGTCACCGGCGAGATTCTGAACGTCAACGGCGGCGCGGTATTGGTAGGGTAAACGGGCGAGGACGGACGCCGGAAAGATGAACCGCCAAGAACGCCGGGATGCGCCAAGACGCCGGCCGGCCGCGGAACGAGCGCCCCATACAGTCGGGCAGAAGATAACGCTTGTACTGACCATCGCCGCGCTGGCCGGGCTGGTCGTGCTGCTCGTTCTTGCCGGTAACTCGGTCTGGCGCTATTTCCGGCACCCGGTAGAACTACGAATGCTCGTGCGGAGTTGGGGCGTGTGGGCGCCGGCCGGTATTATCCTGCTGCAGGTCGTCCAGATCGCCGTCGCGCCCCTACCCGGCAACGCCATGTCGTTCGCGGCGGGCTACGCACTCGGGCTGTGGCCGACCGTCGTCTGGCTGATGGTCGGCGTGCTGCTCGGCGCGACCGTCGACTTCCTGCTCATCAAGTTCCTGGGGCGCAGGCTGCTCAGGTACTTCCTGCCGCCGGAACGGCTGGCCAAGCTGGACGCGCTCATCCTGCGTCGGGGCACGTTCTACATCTTCCTGTTGCTGCTGGTGCCGAATCCGGTCGGGGACTGGGTGTACTACCTCGCAGGCCTGACGTCGCTGCCGCTGCCGGTGTTTCTCGGGCTGGTCTTCATCGGCCGGCTGCCGTCGAACCTGCTTGAGTGCTGGGTCGGAGCAAGCGCGACGCACTTCGGGTGGCGCGAGTGGACGATTGTCGGGTTGGTCGCGGCGATTCTCGGGCTGCTGTACTACCAGTACCGCGACCGGATCGAGGCCGCGCTTGACCGCATCAGCAGCCGGCGCGCGCGAGCCGTTCGTTCCTGAGCAACGCGTAGCCTTCCGTAAGGCCGCGGACGCCGGCGCCGGCTCAGAACTGCTGCTCTTGCAGCCAGTCTCGCCTGGGATTGTCTAAGTAACAGAAAGACCTAGTGTTAGGCGCTTCCGATGTCGTCCAATTCGACACTTCGGGAACTACCCTGGGAACCGTTCCCGGGACGGTTCCCAGGGTGATTCCGAAGGCCAGTCTCAGGGCCTCTGCGGCTGCTACTCAGGCCACGAATCCGGCCGCGATTTGGATGGCGTTTCGGCCCCCGATTCGCACGGCGAGTTGCGAGCCGATTCCAGTCATGACCCGGAAGGGAACTCGTGATTCCAGAGGCAGAGCGAGTCCGGGCGTGACTTGCATCGCGATTGCGGACGGGACTCGCACCGCGGTTTGCGACGTGATTTGTCAGGCGACCTGCGTGGCGTTTTCGGCCGGCCTTCGGGAAGGAAGGAAGGACCAGCGCAGCCGTCCGGTCCTCACGCCCAGCCGCCTCACCCGATCCACGTCTCGCTGTCGCAATTCTATCCGCTAATGGCCGATACCGCGAATCGCGTTGAGCTCCTCCTCGTACTTCTTCACCAGTTCCTTGTTGGCGGCGGGTATTGCCTTCGCGGCATTTTTCACGTTCTGATAATCCGCATACTTCTTCTGGATGGCCTGGATTGTGTCCGTCTGCATCTTCGACTCAAGGTCTGCCGTCATGTGTTCGGAGATTACGACAATCGCCCTTGCGGCAAGGACCTTGTACAGGGTTGCGCGGAACGTGTCCCAATCAGAGCCGATCGCCTTCAGCGAATCCTTCAAACCGGGAACGTTCATGCCCTCAATCAGCGGGGCCAGCGCGCCGAGCAGGCCCTCGTTCGCGTCCGTTTGACCCGGACTCCAATTGGCCGCTTTCAACACCGCGCTGAACGTCGGCAGGAATTTCACGAACTGCGTGACCTCGGCTTCGGTCAGGGTACCGTACGCCGCTGCCGGAAACTTCGTAGCAAACGCCGACTTCCCGGGGCGCTTGTTCTTGTCGCCGCAGGCAGTTCCGACCAGCACGGCGAATACCGCCAAGAAAGCTGCTGCTCTCACTGTTTTCTCCTTTCGAGTAGCCGGAGAGGATAGACTACTGTCGGCCAAAGTCAAATCGCGGCAGCCGCCCCGAATACGACATTGAACCACAGAGCGCACAGAGATGACTGAGGGTACGGGACGGACTCCTGGCTTCATCCACTCTGCGTTCTCTGTGGTCATGTCTGCTCTAGACAGAAAGCCCGGGGCGAAGCCCCGGGCAATATGCTGCGAACGACGACGCTAGTCGGTTACTACTGCCCTGACTGTGTGCTCGCCGGACCTCACGAAGTAAGCGCCCGCCTTCCGAACCGGAAGGAGATTGAGACCTTGATTCGCCGTCGCCGTGAGTACGGCTCTTCCCGCGGCGTCAAAGACCGTGACCGTGACATGCGCGTCCGCACGGAGCGCGATGCCGAAACGGCCCGGATTGGATACGACCCTGATTCCGGTCAGCAAGGTCGCGGGGGCTTTGCCCTCAGCCACCGCCGGTACCCACGGCTGACCGCCATCGGTGGTCTTGAGAATGGTGGGTCCGGCCGCCGCATAGCCGGTGTCGGGACCGCTCGGGAAGCAGATGCTGCTAATCCCGTTGGTGACTCCGGTAGTGGTCTTCCAGATATCATACGGGCCGCGCGTCCCACCGATGAATCCATTGGCCCCGCCGATGTACGCGGTCTCCGGGGTCGCGTAATCAACGCAGGAGAAACTCGGGACCACCGGGCATCTTACGCTGTCCCAATGCGGAGAGCCCGAGGTTGAAGTAAACCTGACAATCCCCAGGTCCAGCACAGTGTCATTCCCGACGAGATAGGCCTTGTTGTTGGCGGTGGGCGAGAAGTCGGCCGCAGTCATGATGCAGCCCTGGGCCCACGGGTCCGTGAATGTCCCGGTGCCGAATCCGTCGGTTGTGGTGTAAGCGAAAGCGTTCGGGCCGAAAGCGACGCCGATATTGTCGGTTGCCATACCGCAGCCTGTCGATTTGGTAATTACACCGCCTACGGCCGTCGCGACCCAACTGCCCCCGCCATCAGTTGACTTGTACACTTTCGCGCCACCGGGTGTTTCGTCTGTGACGCCGATATAGCCGGTCTGGCCGTTCGAGGGAAACGACACATAGGTCAACTGGTCGCTGCCCACGGTCGACGCGGTCCAGTCGTTCCCGCCGTTAGTGGTCTTGCACACGGTGCCCGCTATCCCGCACACGTAGCCGGTATTGGCGTCTGAGAAATAGATTGAGCGGAGTATGTTCGGGGTCATTGGGTTCTGCCGCTCCCAGCTAGTGCCGCCGTCCGTAGTCTTTATGACTAATCCCGCCGGCATATGGCTGGCGGTGTCCAACCCCATACCGCAAGCGTATCCGACCTGGGTGTTCCCGGGGAGGAAATAGACACCGTTATATACTCCTCCCAATACCCCCGGGTTCAACTGTGTCCATGCTCCGAACATCAGGGAGCAGGACAGCAGAAGACCCGCGACTATCGTCGCATTGCGACATCTAACGTTCACGCTACCTCCTCTTACTTTCCCTTCGGTTTGATGAGATCCTTGTCGTCCACGACTTGCTCTTCGTCCCGACGCCGGGTTGCCCTGCTACAGGACCCATTGAGGTAAAGAGCCGCTCGGGATGCAACAGTCGAAGTCTAACTGCGGAATGCAGGCTGTCAACCATTTCTTGTGACACTGGCGGGAGCGGCGTCCCGGCGGCTAACGCGAAGCCGCCCGCGGTTCCGCACGGGCGGCTTCAATTCGGCGGAAAGGACTAGTGCGTTACCAGAACCTTCCGAACAGCGACGACGCCGGAGGCGGCATACCGGCAGAAGTAGATGCCTTCCGGCACGAGGCGTCCAAACCCATCCTCTCGATCCCACGTCGTCCTGGCGACGCCATCGGCCCCGGCCGTGCAGTCAAGCGAGCGAATCACGTTGCCGACGGCATCGTGAATCACGACCACCGGTCTGCCCGTTCCCACGGGCTGCAGTCTGACCGTCATCTGTCCCGTCACCACGCTTGGGCTGACATTCAGACGCTGCAGAGGCGCAAACGCGGACCGCGATTCTTCGAGGCCCGTCGGAGGGCTGATGAACTTCGCCATGGGCGCGATAGGGCTGCCGGATTGAAACCTGTACCACGTATCAGGTTGGGGGGCCTGAAACTCGGATACATTGGGCATCCCCTGGATAGTACCTATCAGCGTGACTCTGCTCGGCCATGCGGCAAGGTCCGGGAATTTGAACGTGTCCAAGGTCGTCCCCGAGGCAGACCAGCCGGTTGTCAGGAAAGTGTCGGTTGTGGTCAACACATTCAGTATGGCCGTATCCACGATTACCGTGTTGGTGTTCGGATTGATCACTCCGCTAAAGGGAGTTAGCGCGTTGCCGATGCCGAAAGCCGCAAGCGACAGCACGACCACTGCCAGTCCAGCACAGCGTTTCTTCATGTTCTGCTCCTGTTTTTGCGTTTCGCTACTCCGGGCGCACCCGGGTAAGAAACAATACCCCCGGGGTCTCTCCTTGTCAAGCGCCACTAGTCCCCATTTCTTGTGATCCCAAATCCGACATAGATGGCCACGAAGCCACGAAAACGAAATGAAACGGACCGGTGGCGTCCTGCACCCATTCGCTTCGTGTCTTTCGTGCTTTCGTGGCTGCAATATCGGTTCCGGCGTGTGATCCGACGTTCTCCGCCGTCGGGGCCGGTGGTCTCATCGGCCCATTCCGCTTCGTCATTCGCCCCGGTTTCCCGGCCTCGATTTCGGCTCCGGACGACCCTGAATCCGACATCGGGTCGCAAATGCGTACGAGTACGCCTGACCAGACAGGATGGCGACTCTCATCCGATGGGTGTTGTCACCCATAGGAGGGCGTGTCAAATATCGGCTATGCTCCTCCTTCGGTTTGGTTCTTCACCGTTGGACTGGCGTCAGTGGGGCTGTTGAGAAACTCTACTCATGTCACCCTTATATGTCATACTGGATCCATGCAGTACAATCGTAGGTCGCTGATGAAGAACGGAGATTGTGATGGCCCCGCCGGGAAGAAGACCATGTCACCCTTGTGGTCCGACCACCTCGCTCAGATCGTCTCTCCCGGCGGTACTGGTGCGGAAGGTTCGATAGTGAGCTGTCCTGCCGCGACCGTCGCGCCAAGGACCGATATAAGGTCAACTGCCCACCAGGGCCACCATCGTTCCGTCACAACCAAAAGGAGACCAGAATGCTTTGCGTCGGTATCGACTGGGCTGTCGAAAGCCACACCGTCACGCTGCTGACCCGCCCCGGTGAGGTCCTCGAGTCGCTGGTCATCGCCAATACGCTCAAGGGCTTTCTCAGTTTGCTGGATACTATCCGCCGGCATGTCGGCCAGGACAAGCCCGCACCTACACCCGGGGACGTGCTGTTCATCATCGAGGACCGGAATCAGCGGCTGGTGGACTTCCTCCTGGCTCAGGACTTCATCGGCTACCTGATGGAGCCCAGCCGGATGCCCGGCTACCGTCTTCGTTACCGCTCCTCGGGCAACAAGACCGACCCCGACGATGCCTTCATACTGGCGGACGTGCTCGCTAGAGACCGCGACCAGTTGTCCACGATTAACCCAATGAGTACGACCGTGCAGACGCTGAAGACGCTGCTGCTGGATCGAGAAGGCTTTGTCCGGGACCAGACACGGCTGACCAATCGGCTGATTGCCTGTCTGCGGCAGTATTACCCGGAAGCACTGGAGCTGTTCAGCGACGTTGCCGGCAAGACCGCGCTCGCGTTTCTTACCGCCCACCCAGACTCTGCCGCCGCGCACCGGCTCAGCCGGGAACAAACCCAGCAGTTTCTGGCCGAGCACCACTGCAACCGTGCCAAGCAGTTGGAACGGATGATGGTGGTGCTGAGTCAGGAACCGATCACCGTGCCCGCGGCGGTGATAGAGACCAAGCGGCGGCTGGCTTTGCACATCATCCAGCAGTTGCAGGCGGTCCAGGCGACCGTAGCGGAGTATGACGCGGAGATACAGCGGATCGGCGCCGAGAACGCAGAGGTGCAGCGCTTCAAGGGATTGCCCGGGGCCGGGCCGCAGATTGCCGGTGGCCTGTACACGCTCTTCGGCGACGACCGGACGCGATTTCGGAGCGCCATGGCGACGCAGAGCTTCGTGGGCACGGCGCCGAGGACGATCCAGAGCGGCAAGACGCGCTCGGTCTGCTTCCGGTTTGGCCGCAACCGGTTTTACCAGACGTTGGCGCAGCGGCTGGCGTTGGGTGCATTGCGGGTATCGGCCTGGGCAAAGCAGTACTACCGTGGCAAACGTGCCGAGGGCAAGCGCCATCAGCACGCCCTGCGTTGTCTTGCCAACCTGCTGATGAAGATAGCGTTTGCCATCTGGCGCGACCGAACGACCTACGACGAGAATCGCCATCTCGCTCAAATCATGCGCCACCAGCTAAGGCAGAAATCAAGCATGGCTTGACATAGTGAATCTGAACGAAGTGAAGGGTCTTCTAACTCTCGTAGAATCATCATCGCGAAGATTCTTCGCTGCGCTCAGAATGACAAGAGGCGGCTTCTTCAACAGCCCCTCAGTCACCCATTCGCGCTCGTTGGCGCACCATAACATGCGACGCCGGCCGCTCAATCATTCCGGGGACCTCTAGGATCATGACATATCATTCCGAGTAGAGGCGTCCTCGCCGGAGTCGCTCTGCGTCCTCGCAGGTGCCATTCGATGGCTCAGCAATCTCGCCTGAGAGACCTTGGCCTCAGCGGCCCCTGTCGGACAGTGCGTCGGACTCGCTCGAAATGACATGGCAGCGCGGCGAGTCGAACGGGTCTGGCTTCGCCAGCGTAGGAACGAGCGCTCGGGGTGACAGGCAGTTCTATGTCGGTTCCAG
>CAYOCZ010000122.1:0-2330 GCA_964402475.1 uncultured bacterium
GGTCGTAGTCCTGACCATCTCGCGCGGCACCGGTGAGACCCTGCGCACGTTCTGGGTCGGTTACTGGACCGCGTCCGGCACCTAGTACCGGCCGGTTGGGAAGGGGCCGCGCCTCTCAGCGCGGCCCTCAGTTTCGACGTCACCGGTCCCGTGGCGCCACCTCGCTCAGACGCACCTGCCGGGCGCAGAAAGCGACGGGGCGGCATTGCGCCGCCCCGTTTGTAGTTACGTTCGGACTACAGGCCGTACTTGGCGATGATCTCGTCCTTTGACTTCTTGAGGATGTCGTACTTCTTGCCGATCTTGATGAAGGCGGCAATCGCCTTGTCGATGTGCTCCATCTCGTGTCCGGCCGAAAGCTGGACGCGGATGCGGGCCAGGCCCTTGCCGACCACCGGGTAGAAGAACCCGATGACGTAGATGCCCTCGGCGTACATGTCGCGGGCGAAGTCCTGGGCCAGCTTGGCGTTGTAGAGCATTATCGGCACGATCGGGTGCACGCCCGGCCGGATATCGAACCCGGCCTCGGTCATCGCCTTGCGGAAGTGCATGGTGTTGACCTCGAGCTTGTCCCGTCGCTCGGTCGACTTCGACAGAAGGTCGATGATGGTCGTGGCCGAGGCCGCGATTACCGGCGGGAGAGTGTTCGAGAAGAGGTAGGGGCGTGAACGCTGACGGAGAAGCTCGACGATTTCCTTACGAGCAGCGGTGAACCCGCCGGACGCTCCGCCGAGCGCCTTGCCCATGGTGCTGGTGATGATGTCCACCCGTCCCATGACGTCGCAATGCTCGTGCGTGCCTTTCCCGTGCTTGCCCATGAACCCGGTCGCATGGCTGTCGTCGACCATCACCAGGCAATCGTACTTCTCGCAGAGGTCGCAGATCTCCGCGAGCTTCGCCACGTCGCCGTCCATCGAGAATGTGCCGTCGGTGGCGAATACGCGGAACCGGGCCTTCTGCACGTCGTCGGACTTGAGCTTGGCCTCGAGGTCGGCCATGTCGTTGTGCTGGACGATGTAGCGCTTCGCCTTGCAGAGCCGGATGCCGTCAATCACCGACGCGTGGTTGAGCGCGTCGGTCAGGATTGCATCCTCTGCCTTGAACAGGGCCTCGAACAGGCCGCCATTGGCGTCGAAACACGACGAGTAGAGAATCGCGTCGTCGAGTCCGAGGAATGCGGCGATCTTCTGTTCGAGCTGGCGGTGGATGTCCTGGGTGCCGCAGATGAACCGCACGCTGGACATGCCGTAGCCCCAGTCATCCAGCGCCTTGTGCGCCGACTTCACTGTCTCGGGATGGCTTGAGAGCCCGAGGTAGTTGTTGGCGCAGAAGTTCAGAACCTCCTGCTGCGGCGCTCCGACCGGGAACTCAACCTTGATGTCGGCTCCCTGCGGGCCGTAGATGTACCTTTCCTCTTTGTAGAGCCCCGCTTCACGAACCTGCTTCAGCTCGGTCTGCAGGAACTCCTTCATCTTGCCGTAGGCCATTCAGTCCTCCTTAGAAGGGGGCTGTCCCCGCACGGGGACTCTCCCCAGAACGTTGCTTCTCTCAGATTCAACGATCGCCACGCCGGAGCTCGTGCCGATCCGGGTCGCTCCGGCCTCAATCATCTTCAGGGCTGTCGAATAGTCGCGGATGCCACCCGCTGCTTTCACTCCGACCCGGCCCGCCGCGACCCGGGCGAGCAGCATTACATCTTTGACCGTTGCACCGCCGGTTGAGAAACCGGTGGAGGTCTTGACGTAGGCGGCTCCCGCTTCGGCTACCAGGCGCGTCGCTCGCTCCTTCTCTTCCTCGGTCAGCAGGCAGGTTTCGATGATGACCTTGACCGGCCGCTTCTGGGCTGCGTCGAGCACCCGGTGGATATCCGAGACGACCATTTCATCAGCGCCCGCCTTGAACCAGCCGATGTTTATCACCATGTCCAGTTCGTCGGCTCCGAGGTTGGCCGCTGCCGCCGCCTCGGCCGCCTTGGCTTCGCGCAACATCGCGCCGAGCGGGAACCCGATGACCGTGCAGACCTTGACCCCGCTCCCTTCCACCCGCCGCCGGCACAGAGGCACGTGGCAGGAATTGACGCAGACCGTCGCAAAACCGTGCTCGCACGCCTCCGCGCAGAGCCGCTCGACCTCCGTTGGCGTTGCATCGAGCTTGAGCAAGGTGTGGTCAATCAGCCGGGCGATACCCACGGCCCGTATCTTACCACAAAGCCCTTGCGACTCAAGTCCTGCCACTGGACGTGCCGGCCCGGCGTTGACTCTCTGCTTCCCGGCCTTACGATTAGCGGCCATGCTCGGCAACCGCTCGTCCCTCGTCCCTCGCTCCCCATC
>CAYOCZ010000122.1:2430-8922 GCA_964402475.1 uncultured bacterium
CGCCCCCAGCTCCGCACTCCTTCTCGTCGCAATCGGCTGCCTTGGGTTTGCCGGCCAACTCGTCCTGCTGCGTGAGCTGATGGCCGCCTACGGCGGCAACGAGTTCTCCGTCGGTGTCACCGTCGCTGCCTGGATACTCTGCGAAGCTCTCGGTGCCTGGCTGGCCGGCCATTCTCGTTGGCCCCGGCGGCCCCTGTCGAACAGTGCATCGTCCATCGTCGGTCGTCTATCGTTTCTTACTGCTCTCTCAGTCATCTTTTCCCTCGCCGCGGTGCCCGCCGCCGTCCTGGTACGCCCCGCACTTGGAATCCTGCCCGGGGAGACGCTTTCGATCCCCCTCCTGCTCCTGGCGACCTTTGCGGTCGTACTGCTGCCTGCCGCGGCCCACGGCGCGTTGTTCGTGACAGCAGCCGCGCACCGGACGCAGGGCATCGGCTCCGCGTACGTCTGGGAGGGCGTCGGGACGGCGCTCGCCGGACTTGCCTGTTTCCTTCTGCTCAACCGACTGCCGTCCCTTGCGATCATCGCCCTGTTCTCCTTGCCGCTCGCCGCCGCCCCGCTCCAGTTCCGCTCCTCGCCTCCTCGTCCCACATCCCGCGCCCCTCGTCCCGCGCTTGTCGCCGCCCTGCTCGCAGTCATCTCCATCTTGGCCTTCGTGCTGGCCCGGCCGATTGAACGGATGACGTGGGATGCGGCCTGGCGCGGCCAGCGGGTAGCAGGGGTAGCCAACTCGCCCTATGGCAAGATCGTCCGGCTTGAGCGGGCCGGTCAGCAACTCATCCTCTACGACGGCCTGCCGGTCCTGACCGTGCCGCCGACAGCAACTGAGCGCATAGAGGAACTCGCGTTGCTGCCGGTGCTCATGCATCCCGCTCCCTGCCGGGTGCTGGTTCTCGGCCACGACCTCGCAATCCCGGCTGCGCTTGACCGCTTCCGACCAGACATCGAACTCGCGACCGTCCAACTCGACCCGGTCCTGGCCCGAATGTCTCTGGCTGCCCTGTCCTCCGACTCCTCCCTCCTGCCTCATCGCTTCTCCCTCATCATCTCCGACCCTGCTTCGTTCCTCCGCGCGTCCCGTGACACCTATGACTGCATCATCCTGACCGACGCGGCGCCATCCAGCCTCGGCGAGAGCCGCCTGTTCACACGCGAGTTCTACCGGCTCTGCCGCTCACGCCTCGCGCCCGGCGGCTTGCTTGCCACTGCCGGGCCGGGAAACCCGACCGGGCTGTCACCCGACCTCGTGGGGCTCATCTCGACGCGGCTGCGGACGCTCAAGACCGCGTTTGGGCACGTCCTGCCGCTCGCGGCTGACTTCCCGCTCCTGCTCGCCGCCGACCGCCCGCTGAGCGTCGTGACCGAGACGCTGGCCTCACGCCTTGCCAGGCTCTCAGAAACGCCGAGGCTGCTTGATTCCGGCTATGTCGCCGGCCTGCTCGACCCGTTCCGCCAGCGTGCCCTGGCATCAGCCCTGCAACCTGGAACCCGGAACCTGGGAACTGGAACCTCTTCAGCTGCCTCCCCGCGTGAGCTGTTCCTGAACATGGTACGCGAGAACCGGCTCGTGTCACCGGCATTCGGAGCCCTGTACGCACGGCTGGACGGTCTCTCGCCCCGCCTTCTGCTGCTGCTCGGCGCGGCGCTGCTGCTCGTCGGCCTCGCCGGCGCGCGCGCAGGCGGCCGTCCATTCAGCCGCGGGTTCGCGATTCTGACTTCGGGTTTTTCGGGCGCGGCGGTATCGTCGCTGCTGATCTTCGCCTGGCAGGTCCGGTTCGGCTCGGTCTTCTCGGGCATCTCCCTGCTGATCGCAACGTTCATGCTCGGCACCGTGCTCGGCGCCAGCGTCGGTACCCGTCCGTCCCTCGTCCCCCGTCCCTCGCCCCTTGCCCCCTTGTTCGTTGTCTCGGACCTCGTCCTTGCCGCATGTGCCGCCACCGCCATGGTTCTCGTTCACGGTGGCCCGGCCTGCGTGTTCCTCGTCGCCAACTGCCTTGCCGGCGCCTGCCTCGGGTTCCAGTTCGCTGTGGCCGCCCACGGCGCAGCCGGGTCGTCGGCAGCTGGCCGTGCCGGGGCTTTGACCGCGCTCGACCTTGCCGGCGGCAGCCTCGGTGGAATCCTGACCGCGCTTGTCGTCGTGCCGGTTTTCGGCATCGCCGCTGCGGGCTTCGTGGCCGGCGCGGTCAAGCTCGTCAGCGCGCTTGTCCAGCTGACGTCCGTCCGCACGGCTTCGCCGCCCTGATTTGACTTGCCGCCCCTCGCTCCCTAGAATGGCCGGGTGAGAACCTCCCTGATTCTGGTCTTTTTCGCTCTTCTGACGGCCACGGCGGGCGCGCAGAGCCAGCCGTCTGCGGCCACCGGCGCGGCGTCAACCAGCGCGACCGGCCCAGGAGGGTCGTCCATCCTGAAGCTGCCCGGGGTCGAAGCCCCGATCATCTCCGACAAGTACTTCCTGGCGCCCGGCGACCGGCTTCAGGTCACTGTCCAGGGCAGCGTCACCTACTCGTACGAAGCAGTGGTGACATACGAAGGCAAGGTGAACATCACCATCCCGGTCAGCAACAACAGACGGGAAGTAGTCGACGTCATCCTGGTTTCAGGCCTGACGCTGGCCGACGCCCAGGATACCCTCACCATGGTCATGGGCCGCCTCTTCAAGTCGGCCAAAGTGAAGCTGACCCTGATCGGGCTACGGTCGGGCATCGTGTTCCTGACCGGCGAGGTCCAGAACCCGGGCGCGTACGACGCTCTGCCGGTCGAGCGCGTCTCGCAGATCATCACCCGGGCCGGCGGCATCGCGCCACTCGGCACCCGGACCGGCATCAAGCTTATCCGGGGCGGAGAGGTCCACTCTATTGTCAACATCGAGCGATTCGAGACGAGCGGCGACCTGCTCGCCAACCCGTACGTGCAGTCGGGCGACGTCATCCAGGTGCCCACGGTGGAGGGCCTGGTCACGGTGAAGGGAGCGGTTTTCGGCCGGGGCGAGTACCGCCTGCGCGCGCCCTCGGCCCTGGCCCCGGACGTGGAGCGGGAGCGGCTAAGCAACGGCATCTACGAACTCAGCCCGGGGGAACGCGTGTCCGGTGTAATTTCCCAAGCCGGCGGCATCACGCCATGGGCAGACCTGTCCAACAGCTACATCGAGCGGCTGGTAGTGGGCGGTGCCGGCGCGCGAAAGAAGATACCCGTCGACCTCCTCCGCATCATCTTCGAGCGGGATTCGACCGGCGACATCGACATGGCGAACGCCGACATCGTGGTCGTGCCGCCCTTCGACACGCTGGTCTATGTCGAGGGCGAGGTGACCGAACCCGGCCCGTTTCCGTTCGTTCCCGGCTTGAGGGCCAGCGACTATATAGGTCAAGCCGGTGGCCCGACCATGTATGCCAATGTCCGCTCAATGTCCGTGCTGCATTCGGGCCGGCGTATCTCGGGACGCAACAACCCGGTCCTGGAGCCGGGTGACATCGTAATGATGCCGCGCGTGGGCTTGAAGTGGTGGCAGGACTACGTGACCATCCTGGGCTCGGTCGTCGTCCCGGTCGCGACTATGATCGTCAGCATCGTCACTCTGACGAGGACGCCGTAGGCGGGAGAGAAGAATCAGAACGCCCGGCTGCACGCCGGGCGTTCGTTTTGTCGGAGGTTAGTGCCGCCGCGCGATCTTAGCCAGCCGCCGCGTGTGCCGGCCACCGGCGAATTCGGCCTTGAGCCATGTCGCGACGATCCGCCGGGCCTCGGGTAGCGACACGAAGTCAGCACCCAAGCAGAGAACGTTCGAGTCGTTGTGCTCGCGGGAGAGTCGCGCTAGGCGGACACTGGGAGCTAGGGCCGCCCGCACCCGGCGCACTCTGTTCGCGGCGATCGACATGCCGATGCCGGTCGAGCAAATCAGAATGCCGCGGTCGGCTCGGCGCCGGGCGACGGCATCAGCGACCTTGAATGCGAAGTCGGGATAGTCGACGCGGTCCGCGCTCATCGTCCCAAAATCGATGACCTCGTGACCGCGCGCGGCCAGCCAGCGCTTCAGTTCCTCTTTGAGCGCGAACCCGCGGTGGTCCGCGCCGACCGCCACCTTCACTTCACGAACGTCAGCCAGTTGTGCTTGTCCGGGCTCTTGCCGTCGATGACGGCAAAGAAGGCCTGCTGCAGTTGCTTGGTAATCGGCCCGCACTTGCCCGCGCCGATGGTGATCTTGTCCACCGAGCGGATCGGCGTGACCTCGGCTGCGCTGCCGGTGAAAAAGACCTCGTCGGCGATGTAGAGGATCTCGCGCAGCATCATCGTCTCGTTGACGGTGTAGCCGAGCTCGCGGGCCAGCGTGATGACGGTCGCGCGGGTGATGCCGGGCAGAATCGTCGCGTGCAGCGGCGGCGTGTGGATGACCCCGTCTTTGACGATGAACAGGTTCTCTCCCGAGCCCTCGGAAAGGAAGCCGTTGACGTCGAGCGCGATGCCCTCGACAAACCCGTACTTGATGGCTTCCATCTTGATGAGCTGCGAGTTCATGTAGTTGGCGCAGGTCTTCGACATCGCCGGGAACGTGTTCGGGGCCATCCGGTTCCACGACGAGACCATCACGTCGACGCCCTGTTCGAGCGCCTCGGGTCCCAGGTACTTGCCCCAGAGCCAGGTGATGAGCGCGATGTCCACCGGGCAGTTGAACGGGTTCACGCCGAGTTCCTTGTAGCCGCGGTAGACAATCGGCCGGATGTAGCATTCCGCGAGCCCGTTCTTCTGGATGAGCTCGACCATCGCCTGGTTCACCTGTTCCTTGGTGAATGGGATATCCATCCTGAATATCTTCGCCGAGTTGAACAGCCGGTCGGTGTGGTCCTTCTGCCGGAAAATCGCCGGCCCCTTGGGCGTCTTGTAGCAGCGGATGCCCTCAAACACGCCCGAGCCGTAGTGAATCACGTGCGAGCAGATGTGGATGTTCGCTTCCGCCCACGGCACGTACTTGCCGTTTATCCAGACGTACTTCGACTTCGTTTCTTCAAGACCCATGTTACCTCCTGCTTGAACAAAAGCGGAGCCCTCGGCCCCGCCGTGTGCAATCCGTTTCGAGAATCAGCAGTAACGTCACTTTCGCTGCCTGTTGCGCCGCGCGCAGGCACGGCGACCTGTTCTTCATGCCGGCGAAGGGAGTCGAACCCCTGACACTCGGATTATGATTCCGATGCTCTACCAACTGAGCTACGCCGGCAGGACGCTCATTCTAGCCATGCTGCCGAGACTGTCAAACCCGCCCGGTTGTTACTGCCCCTTTCTCACTGCTTTGTCCTTGGCACGTTGTCCCTTGTTCTTCGCCGCTGATCGTAGGTGTGTTGCTCTCCTATCTTCGCCTCAGCCTAAACCTTGACCTTCGTCTCAACCTCAGCCTTAGCCTTATTTGACACCGACTCTGCCGTGAGTATACCTACCCATGCCCAAGACCGGCCCCAAACCGCTGATTCTCCTGACCAACGACGACGGCATCGAGGCCGCGGGCCTGAAGGACATGCACGACGGCCTCAAAGGGCTGGGCCGCGCCTGGGTTGTCGCGCCGGCGGTGAACCAGTCCGCGTCCAGCCACTCGTTCAGCCTGCGCAAGCCTATCAAAGTCTGGCGCCTGCGGCCGCGCTGGCTTGCGGTCCACGGAACGCCGACCGACTGCCTGCTCATCTCGCACCACGGTGTCCTCAAGCGGGAAATCGACCTCGTCTTCTCCGGCATCAACGACAGCCCCAACCTCGGCGACGACGTCCTCTACTCCGGCACTGTCGCCGCCGCCATCGAAGGCACGATGCTCGGCATGCCTTCGGTCGCAGTGTCGTACCTCCAGGCCGGGAAGAACCGAGACGTTGCCATCCGGTTCCTGCGCTGGCTCGTACCCCTGCTGCTCGACGGCATCCTACCGCCCAACACGCTCCTGAACGTCAACATCCCGGCCGGCGAGATCAAGGGAGTGAGAGTAACCCGGCTTGGCAAGCGCATCTACAAGGATATGGCGATCGAAGGCACCCTGCCTGATGGCGGCATCTCCTGGACAATCGACGGCGAGATGGCATTCGCCGAAACCGAGGGTTCGGACTTCGCCGCGATCTACTCCGGGTGCATCTCGGTCACGCCGCTCCACCTCGACATGACGCACCACTCCGAGATCGAACGCCTTCAGAAGGCATTCTCCCATCTGAAACTCGACTGAGCCCCAGGACACCGACTGAAACCACCAAGACGCCAAGAGCGCCAAGCATACGCAGGACGATGCCATCCGGACCCACTTTGTGTCTTGGTGGTGAAATCCGGATTCGGTTCTGGGCCGGCTCTGCCTTTTGACTTGGGCCGAGGCGCCCCTATAATTCCGCAGGAGCAATGATGACACGAACAGAAGCCTACGACCTCGTGACGACAATGGTCACGAACCGGAACCTCTTGAAGCACATGCTCGCCACCGAGGCGTGCCTGCGCGGCCTGGCCCGCAAACTCGGCGAGGACGAGGAAAAGTGG
>CAYOCZ010000123.1:0-4896 GCA_964402475.1 uncultured bacterium
CGGCCTTTGTCAGTGGCTCATTCAGGATGACGTGGAAGTCGATATCATGCGTCGGCAGACGGTCGGGAAACACCACGGCACCGTAGACGTATGCGCCGTGCAGATTGGCTCCCAGAATGGTCCTGAGGCCTTTCGCAAGGGCCGCGCAAATCGCTCGGACTTCCTTCGACAAGGCCGACCTCCTACGCCGTGCCTTCATTGCTCCGGTCAGCGTCGCCGGCGTTCGGGCATGGCGTCCCCGGATTTCCCAGGCTCGGGCTGGTCCTTCACTTCTCTCAGGTTGATCAGTCCGGCGCGGGATTCCCGGAAGCCGCACTTGTGGTAGAATCCCTCAAGTCCCGGCTCGAAGTCCACGTGTAGCCACTCTGCACCACCTTTCCGGGCCAGTTGCTCCGCCCGTCGTACCAACTGACGACCAATCCCCCGCCGACGACAGTCCGCCCTGACGGTCGGGTCCAGCAGGAAAGCGTGAGCTCCCCCATCCGTCGCGACGTTGACGAAACCAACAAGCTCGCCTGCCCGGTAGGCGCACACATAGCCCAGGCTGCGGCTGAGGACCGGGCCGAAGTCCGTTTCGTGACCTCGGTCAGGCCATGCCTCTGCGAAGAACGCACTCAGGTCCTTGCCGCTGACTCGAGGACTGAGCCGGTACTCAATACCGTCCACGCACTCACTCATGTGGGTCTAGCAAGGTGTACCCGTAGCTCCAAAGGAGGTCTCAAAGGGTTGGCCCCTACGTTCGCCGACGTTACGGCCGAAGGAACGAGGCGTCTTGCGTCCCTCGCCGGTTTGGCTTTCAGTCGGCCTCGATATTGAGCCCGAAGGCGGCGGTCCGGGTCTTGCCGCCGCTGCAGTGCACCGTGACGTAGACCAGGTAGCTGCGGGGAACCCCGAGGTCCGGAATGTCGAACTCGTCGCCGACGCCGAGACCGACGACGACGTCCGGCTCCTCGGCCTCAGTGACTCGCCAGTGATAGTGCGTTACCGTGCCTTCGTCGCTGCTCCCCCAGAACCTGACGTTGACCGGCACCGCCGCCGCGTCGAGGTCGGTGAAAGTGCCGAACTCGACCGGCTCACCCTCAACGTGTGCCGAGTCAACATGGCACGTGGGCTTGACGCTGGGCCAGAACTCGTAGACTGAGCTCTTGCCGAGCAGCGCGTTGCCCTGGTAGGCTTCAACCTGCCAGGCAAAACCACCGCCTTTCTTCGGGGTCCCGAGGCTCCGGGCCGAAACCGGGTAGCGCAGGTTGGTACGGCCGATGCCCTTCTGCTCGAACCAGGGCGTGTTCGCCGCGATTGCCTCTTCCTTAGTCTGCCCTTCGAGCAACTCAACCAGACGCAGCCGATAGCTCACCTGGCCCTGAGGCGCCGGCACTAGCCGGGTCCAGATGAACGAGGGGAAACGCTCGGCAAGCGTGTCGCCATCAAGCGGCAGCACGAGTCGCGGTGGACCGGGCAGGGTCACCCGCACATCGCGCTTGCCTTCGCCCAGGTCCGGCATCAGTTTGACGTGGTACGCGTAGTCGCCTTCCGGTATCGTGCCCGAACGGATGTAGAAGGCCTCGTACCCCCGCTTGTACTTCTGGTCCCGGACTTTGATGTCTTTGAGCCGGACCGTCTTCTTCTCACCCGTTCTCAGAATCAGCCGGAACTCGTTGGACTTGGCGCTGAATACCTGGCCTTCCCTGGCTTCATTCACGTATCCCTCAAGCCAGACAGTCGTGTCGATGTCGACTTTCGCGGTCAGGTCGACCCACCAGAGCTGTTCGAGCGCGAGTCGCCCGGGCGGCGGCACGTGCAGCCTGACTTCAACCAGCCCGGCGACGACCGCCGCGGGCAGAACGGCAAGCAAGATGACGGCGATGGGTTTCATAGGACCTCCTGGCTAGGACCGATGCGAACTGGTGAACGTAAGTCCACGGACACTTTCTATCTCAGAATTCCCCTACTGTCAAGTCCAGCTTGACAGCATCGGCCACAAGGCGATAATTCACCTGATGTATCGGCCGGTGCCACTGCATCGGACGGACAGTTGTTGCCGTACTTTCATGACTCCAGGGAGGTGCACGATGACTGCTTCAAGGAGCAGACGGACGGTAGCTTTGGCGCTGCTGCCAATCTTGAGTTTTTCGGGCGCGTTCGCCGTCGACTGGGGCTGCCACTACGGCGACAGCCCTTCGTGCCCTGGCTTTGTCGACGGCGGCGCCTGGAACCCAAGCGGAGCGTGGATTCAGGACATTGCCAAGGCGACGCTCGGGACCGAGGAATGCTGTGCTGCCCAGGTCGGCGACGACGGTGGCAAGCCGTTCTACCAGATGGTCTGCGGCATCGACGACCCTGATGCTGCCGACTTCGCCGCCCTGACCTTCGAGCTCTGGGGCTGTCCCTACGTCGACAGCGCCAACACCACGACCGGACGAATGCCCTGGTGCTCTGAAGCGGTCTGCTACTGGCACCACAAGGCCGGCATGCCCTACAGCCAGGGGTATCGTAATTCCGACTGGTTCCTTTCCTGGCTCCACATCGGCACCGGCGGCATGATCAACTACTACAAGACCGAGGAGTCGCTTTCGGCCCGCGGCCGCTGGGTTGACTACTCGGAACTTGACTACGAGAACTTCTGGCCGGGCTGGAACGCGCCCTGCCCAGGTGCGTACGTGCCGATTCGGGGCTGGGACGGCACCGAGTTCAAAGGTGCGAACACCGCACACAGCATGATGATTGACGAGATGACGGTTCACGTGATGCCGAGCGGCCGCGTGGCCCGGGTTGAAGTGAGTTTCCTCGAAGGCAATGCCGGCAACCGCGTGAAGAACTCCCGGGTAGCCTGCGACGTCAGGTCGTACACCCCGGACGGCGACAGCGACTTCGGCAATTATGGTGGCTGGCCCCGCAAGATCATGGGTTTCGGGGTAGACCTTGATGCTTCCGGCCGGCCGGTGTACGACACCGCGCGGCTGCATTGGGTGGACGAAACGGTGCTGGCCGGCGAGGTCTGGCACCACGATTCGACCGCGAAACGGTTCGTCGACCCGTATTGGGACCGGTTGCGTCCCGAGCTCGTCCGCTACGCGCTTCAGTACGGACGCAAGGGCCCGGTTGTCCGTTCGTCTTCACCGATGGTGCAGGCGTCCGCGATTCCGGACGGGGCTGAGCAGCGCTGGCGTTTCCCCGCTGGGCTCGACGCCAGGGAACCGAAGGGTGTCGAGGTCGAAATCGACCTGCTCGCGGCCTATCCCGTCCAGGCCAAGGGCCTCTGCTTGCACTGGCGGGCAGGAGTCCTCCCCAAGGGGTATCGGGTCCAGTGGGCTGCGGCAGACAAGAGTTACGGGGTTATCGAAGTGCCGGTCCTAGCGACGCCGAAGTTCGAAGGGCGCGAGACGATGAGCCTGCCGGTTCCGGTCAGGCTGGCCAAGCCGGGCGCCGGTCCGAAGCTCCGCTACCTCAAGTTCTCCTTCCCAAAGGGGACGTTCAAGCAGGAGGCTGAACTCGCCGAACTGGATTTCATCTTTGACGTCACGGACACTGACGCGGCCGAGAATCCCTAGCCGCCGCAGGCCGTCGCTCGCAGCTTCAGCATCGTCTCGACCAGGCTCACCATCCGAGGCCGAGCCCTTCCGCCGATCTGCAATCGACCGGGAGAGGGATCGAGGGATCAAGTGACCTAGTTCAATACTGCAACCTGCAGACTGGTCCCTGCAAACTCGCGGCCTCTGGCCGCGTGCACCTTGACATCGCTCAGAAATAAGTGTCCCTCGCAGTCCTGCCTTGTCGCCGGACCGAGATGTGGAACGTCCATCATACCAGGCGGCGTTACTCCTCCAGGGGCTGGAACTGCACCGTCCACTCGCCCCTGGCCGCGCCGTCGGTGAATGGTATCGACAGTTCAACTTCCTTGCCATCAGCCACCGTCTCAAGCGGCACCGAGAACTGGAACGAGGACTGGTCGACTGCGCCGAGCGCAAAATTCTCGTACTCCCACCGCAGTTCTGAACCGGAAGGAGAGAAGTTCTCCAAGTAGCGAAACCACAGGGTTGGTGCCAGCGGCACGACCGGCAGGCTACCGTCTTCTGCGGCCGCCGAGTCCAGATCCTCCTCGTGCGCCATGGCGTAGGTCAGGAGTTGCAGCACGGGCTCGAACGGCTGGGGCCCGGCGGTTATCTTCGGCGCAATCGCCTTGTGCGGATCCTCCCAGGCGGGCGCGATCTCAAAGTCGGTGATTTCGCCATTGCCGGTGATCTGGTGCATCGGCACGACCGCGTTTGCGCCCGGGACGTCGAGCTTCGTTTCGAACCACGCGTCGAATTCAGGTGAGGGCGACGGACCAAACTTCACGTCCTCAAACCGTCCCACCGACGTGTAGCGGTTGAACCCGCCCTGCTCGCCCTCAGGGCTCGTCTGGCGGGTGTAGCTCAGCCCGACCGTGACGTCGTATCGGGCCGAACCGAGAAAAACCGTCTTCTTCTGTGGCTGCGCCGCGGTCGTGGCCAGCAGCGCGAGAACTGCAAGTAGTACCAGACTCTTTCGCATCGTTCCTACGTGGTTTCGAACTGTCTTCATCCGGGATACGGCCGATACTTCGCATCCGTCAGCGACCGCAAGCCGTTGGCTGTCAGCCGTCAGCCGCTCGCTGTCGCGCCCGGCGCTCATCGTTCCGCGCTCATCCCTCATCACTCTCCGCGTGAACTCGACCATCCTGTCATGCCACGCCGTTGTCGAATCGGCGGATGTGGGTAGTATGTCGGCCGACGAAGGCTGGCCCCTGGACTTGGACGCAAGGGCAGGCCGTCAGTGTTCCCCGAGGCGTCGGTCTTGATGAGATACACGTCGTAATCATAGCCCGTGTAGGTGCAGCCGGCGATGACGTATCCGCCGTCTGAGGTCTGCTGAACGGAA
>CAYOCZ010000123.1:4996-8913 GCA_964402475.1 uncultured bacterium
TAGCCATAGTCGTCGTAGCTGCCGCCGAAGGTCCTGGTCCAGAGTGAATCGCCTGAAGCGTCGGTCTTGATCAGATAGAGCTCTCCGCCGCCCGCGCCGGCGATGACGTATCCGCCGTCTGAGGTCTGCTGAACGGAATAGCCATAGTCGTCGTAGCTGCCGCCGAAGGTCCTGGTCCAGAGTGAATCGCCTGCAGCGTCAGTCTTGATGAGATAGACGTCCACTCCGCCCGCACCGGTGTAGCCGGCGATGACGTATCCGCCGTCTGAGGTCTGCTGGACCGAATAACCTTCGTCGTCGTAGCTGCCGCCGAAGGTCCTGGTCCAGACCGTCTTGCCTTCGGCGTCGGTCTTGATGAGATACACGTCGTAATCATAGCCCGTGTAGGTGCAGCCGGCGATGACGTATCCGCCGTCTGAGGTCTGCTGGACCGACGCCCCCAAGTCGTCGCCGCTGCCGCCGAAGGTTCTGGTCCAGAGTGAATCGCCTGAAGCGTCGGTCTTGATGAGATAGACGTCCGCTCCGCCCGCGCCGAATAAGTCGGTACAGCCGGCGATGACGTATCCGCCGTCTGAGGTCTGCTGGACCGACGCCCCCAAGTCGTCGCCGCTGCCGCCGAAGGTCTTGGTCCAGCCGCTACCACCGGTGGTGTCGAAAGTCGTTTCCGCGATGGCCCACCTATAGTCCGCAAAGGTCCAGTCGAACTCCACCAACTTCTTGCTGAGTATCTCGACCTTGAATCCCAACCCAGCCGCAATGCCGCCACCCACTTCCAGCTTGATTGGAGGGACGGTGACTTCATCGTATAGATACGGCTTCAGATACAGCGACGGACCGGCAACGCCATATATCTTGGTGTCTAGGCTTCCCTTCAGGAATCCCTGCATCTCGGCAGTGATGTTCACCGGCAAGAAGCTGAAATCGGCGCTTCCGTTCATTGATCTCTCGTACACGCCATGCCACGAATGGTTTTCGTATCTTGCGCCAACTGAGGTCGTACAGGACACCGAGGCATCGTTCCGGATTTCGCCTGAGACGTCTATGGAGAGGTCTGCTCCCAGTCCAACATAGACTCCGAACTCGAAGAGGAAGACAATCGGGACCGGGGGGAATGTAGGAATCCACACCACGACATTTCCAAGCGGGACCGTTGCCAACTTCAACTGGGTCTCGGCACTGAGGATGGACTGCGCAAAACCGAGCTTGACCCCCTTGAAGCGAACCGCCTCGGTTGAGCGCCCGATGGCTCTAAACTCGGTTACCTCTGCGCGGTGGATCTTCAGTCCCAAGTCAAAGTCCACACCTTTCTGCAGTACGATCGTGTCGCAGGCAATGTATGCAGCAAGCCCGCTGGCATTGGATATCTCGATTCTCACGTTGGGCAGCCTGACTTCGAACTGCTTGCCGTCCAGCAAAGGCCTGACGGTCGGCCCCTGGGACTGGATGACCATCCGGTATTCCTTCCCGTCTCCGCCCACATAGGTTGTCTCGACACGCACGGACTGCATCTTGGCTGACACAGCGCCAAGCGCGAGGGTCGTGTCAATCGCGCACTTCTCTATCGCGTCGGTCAAAGAGGCCTGTTCCGTTGCCAGCACAAGAGTGTCCCCGCGGATGCTGGTAGAGACGACTCGCTTGAGGTAGCCCTCGCCCGCCTTGCCGACCACGATGTCACCTGCGTTGAAGGTTGATTTGGTCGCCCCTGAAGTATAGACCAGCAGCAGCGTGTCGCCCTCAGGAAGAACGGACAGGAGATTCGAGTTCTCCTCTGGCAACTTGGTCCTGTCGTTTATGATGCTCTCTTCCGGCGGTTTCTTGCAGTCCGTGACCAGCGCCATGCCCACGATCATGACAAGAACCGTGACCCTTAGTACTGCTTTCAACATGGTTCCTCCCTACGAGCGTTAGGCAACAAGGAGCTACTCATCCGGGCTTCTCCGAATCTCGGCGAGGCCGGAGGAGAAGTGGTTCCAGAGCTTGGCGGATTCGAGGCAAGGGAAAAGGCGGGACACTTCCCATATTTCAAGCCTCCGTCAATGACGGGCTAGGCTCACGCTCCATCATGGGCATGATTGTAGGGCTCACGGACGGGGGCGTCAAGTCGGGACAGCATGTCAACTCATACACCAGTGCGTCAATCTGCTTGTCGGCGGCGGCAATCTGGCGCTGATGGATTCCTGCTCGTGTGGCGTCCTGGCTTTGGGCAAGTCCTTGCGCAGCTTCAGCATCAGCTCGGCCAGCTTGGGGGAGCTTGTCTCGTCGCATTCGGTCCGGTACGGCATCCCCTGGACAGGCCCGAACGCATTCTTCACGTCCCTACGCCTTGGACATCATCCAACATCGACAGCTCTCGCCCAGATTGTGTCCCAATGCTGGATGAACGAGCTCTCCACGCCCTTCCTGTTCAGGGCAACCTTGAACATGATGTTGTGCCGGCTCTGATGGTTGACGGACACGACGGACGAGTAGATGTAGTCGTCCACCATGTACGTGATCTGAGTTGGAAACTCCCGGTAGATTCTGATGAGAACCTGCGCGCCCGCCTTTCGCACGTCCCCATTGTGTTCGAGCTTGTCCTTGAACGCCTCAAGGCTGTCCTTCATCTCTTGCCTGAACTGACGAATCTCTCTGCCGATGAGAGCACCGCGGAAGTTGACAAATTCGCTCTCGGGGTCCAGGGTCAGAATACTCACCTTGCGAAGGTTCCTCTTACGGATTGCGTCGCGAATGTCCTTAATGTGCGCGACGAGCCCCTGCAGGTTTGTAGTCAGTATCTTCACTTCTCTTTCGGCTCGTGCGAGGATTCTGGCCATGTTAGACGGGTTCCGGGCAGCAAAGACGTAGCAACCGTACTCGTCCTCCTTTCGGCTTGCGATCTGTTTCTCCCATAGTGGACAGATGGCACTGTAGAGACGTCGCACGACTTCCCCGCGGTAATGCTCCTCAAGAGCGGCGACATCTGGAACACTGACCTTGAGGCCTGAACGCTCCCTGAGCCAGGCCGACAGGAACGTATGGTATGGTTTGCCGGGGACGGGAGGCGAGAACGGGGACAGTTTCTCTTTCGTGTCCCAGAAAAAGCCAGCCGAACTCACAAGAACATCCTTTCGGTCGAGGAGTTGCGACATCTTCTTCCACAGGTTGCGACGGAACAAGTCTGATACACCGATCTTGCAGTACAACCTGCCTACTAGGTCTGACATCGCGCCCTTCATCCCAGCGGGGTGATTGCTCGTGAACAAGTCGTCCTGCACAACTGCGACCAAGTACTTGTCACGGGCCAGAGCATAACCGCTCTCCAACGCAACATTGAAATTGTCCACGGACAAGTCTGCCACGACGAAATCGCAGTCATCAACCTTCCTAAATACGTTCTCGAGAAGGTCAGCCGACCTGCCGGCACCGATGTCGGCTCGCTCGAGCACGATGGGGCGATAGTCTCCGACAGTCTGATTCACAGAGTTCTGGTAGAATGCATCGTTCAACGCATACAACAGTATCTTGAAGAGATCAAACTGCCGTTGGCGCGTGGGATGCTTGCCGGACTCCGGTTCGTCCGCTCTACCGAATGGCATGAGTACAAACCCCTTAAGCGGGGCTCGAACCTGCTCAGGCTGCTGTCGCGCCATGGCTCTCTTCTGTTTCCTCGGCATGGGTGCCTCCTTTGTTCTGTTTCCAGCGGCTCATCTCGGGACTAATCCTGCGGAGGGGTCTCAGCAGCGGACCCTTGAGTCCGAAGGTTCTTCCACTGTCCTGATTTCCTCCTCCGTCAGACCGTACAATTCATGCACCAGCGCGTCAATCTGCTTGTCGGTCGCGGCAATTTGGCGCACGTCCGCCATCGGCTTACGGCTCACGGCTGGCGGCTCCGGAGTGTTTCCGGTGCCGCGTCCGTCAGGGGCCGCAAGCCGTAGGCT
>CAYOCZ010000124.1:0-8751 GCA_964402475.1 uncultured bacterium
AAGCCATAGTCAATCCGGCGTGGCAGGTGCCAGTACTGGAAAATCAGATCGGAGTTGAGGATGTTGCCGTACAGGTCCGTGTACAGCTCGAACCGATGGTCGCCAAGCATGTCGCTGAACGCCACGTTGACGGTGCCGGTGAATCCGCCGGACGAACCCGTCCCGTACGATGCCGCGCCCGCGACGTAGTCAAGCGACAGGTTGAGGCCAACCGGCTTGACCCGGCTGAAGTCGAGACCGGCCTTGTCGAACTTGTACGTATCGAGTGGAGGTTGATATGGCTTACCCGAGTCCGTCGGCATCTTCTCAAACGGGTCCAGCATCACCGCGATGTCCCAGCCGACGTTCGAGTAGTAGGCGAAGGCGAGCTTTCGGTCGTCGCGTGAGAGCGTGAGATACGAAACGTCGCCGAGCAGGTTCGTACGTCTAACAATCCGGTTGGTCGCGAGCGAATACGCGTAGATGTTGCTGGCCGAATCCGATGCCGCATACAGCAGGTACTGGCCGGAGTGCGAGAACTCAGGGTGCGACAGGTGGCCGCCTCGGTCAGTCAGCCTGACCACTTCCCCGGTTCCGGTCCTGAGCCAGACCGCGTACCTGCCCGGAATCCAGGTCTCGCCTTCATCGGGTCGGTCGGAAACAAACGCAACGGTATCCCCACCCGGTGAGAAAGCCGGATCCCGCTCTTCGTACATGTCGTATGTGACTCGGACCGGCTCGCCGCCTTCCACCCCAACCGTGTAGACGTCGCTGAAACCGTTCTTCAGGCCGATAAAGGCCATCTTCCTGCCGTCCGGCGAGAACTTCGGGCTGTAGATCGCGTCCAGGTTGCCGTATGTCCGGCGCTTCACCTTGCCGGACGGGTAACCGATGAGCGCAACGTTGTCCCGGCCTCCGCTGGTCGTCACCACTGCAATCATCGTCTCGTCCGGAGACCAGGCCACCCCGGGCCGAATGAGGTGCATCGACTCGAACCCGCCGGACCTGCCGCCCTTGACGAGGCGCTTCAAAACCCGACCGTCAAACGCGGAAATCACGTACACGTCGGTGTACTCCAGGCGGTCAGAGATCATCACGATCTTCGTGCCGCTGGGCGAGATTGCCGGCGCAGTGTTGTACACCGAACCTTCATCGACGTGGTTGGTGAGGCGCCTGGACAGCCGCTCGAAGTTGTCGAGCTTGACTATCTGCGGCCAGTACTTCACCCGCAGGTATTTCTCCCAGTCCGAACTGAACCGCTTGACGGTGACCCCAAACACCGAGGCGAACGCACCGTCCAGGTTCCGCTTGCTGCGGAGCGCGTGCATGAACTCGTACACCTTCTTCCGGCCGTACTTCTCCTCGACGTAACGAAAGAACGACTCGCCCTCGCGGTAAACCAGGTAGCCCATCCCGTCCGAGAGATCCTGGAGTGACACCAGCCGGTTGTTGATAACCAAGTCGCGCATGAAGGCGTCGGAGCTGACGTTCACCCAGCCGGATTGGTACTCGGCGAAACCCTCGACTACCCAGAGCGGAATGCTGAACTCGTCGATGGCTCCCAGCAGCGACGCCAGCCGCGACCGGTAGTACATCTGGAACTCGAATATGTGGGTCAGTTCGTGGCCGATGACGTGGTGCAGGTCGTTATACGACCCGTTGAACGGCACGACGATGCGGTTCTTTATCAGTTCCGAAAAACCTCCCACACCCTCGCCGATGACGTCGAGGATCACGTTGGTCTCGCTGAACTGCCCCGGCGATAGGTAGAGTATCAATGGCGTCTTTCCTTCGATCTCGACGCCGAGGTCTTTGGAGGTCTGGGTGTAGTACTCCTCAGCCGACCGGCCGGCGAACTCGGCCAGTCCCTCGCCACCCGGATAGAACAGCACTCGGAAGTGTTCGGTTTCATATGACTGGAACTGGTAGTCACGGGTCTGCACCTTGTTCTCGCCGAAGTAGGAGTATTGCGCCATGGCCGGAACAGCCCCCAGGACCGTGACGACCAATAGACACAACGGGACTGCGTGCTGCCGCATCAGGAAGTTGGACACTGCCGCGCGGGCTGTGCCGCGAGCTCTTCCGCTCTGAACTGCCGGGCCTGCTAGCTGCATGGACGACTCAGCGTGGCCTCTGTTTCTCTTCGGTGAAGAGAAATACCCTCTCACTGACCTTATACCCATACGCCATGTCCGGGGTCGTGTGACCGTAGCAGATGCCGCCTTTCGCGTCGAAGCCGATTGCCCCGAACGCGAATTTCTTCCTCCTCGCCTCGGCGATGACGAGCGTCAGTGCCGTCGAAGCGGGCATGGTCGCCATCCGTTCGACGATGTTCCGGCCCAGCGACCGGCGCGTGATCTCCTCGCCGTGTCCGGTACAGGAAACCGCACCGCTGAGCCCGGCGTACGTGCCCGCCCCGGGGATGGCGGAATCCCCGATTCTGCCGCGCATTCGGCCGACAATCCCGCCGGATGAGGTCGCGACCGCGATATTGCCGTGCTTGTCTCTCGCCACGGCCCCGACCGTACCGGTTTGGCTCTCCGGAGTCGCATTTGCGTCCGCTTCCGAAGCCGTTGGCAGTCCGGACGGAAACCGCTGCTGATTCTGCTTGTGGAAGTACCTGGACCCATGGTCGATCACTCGGCGCAACCGGGCCTGCGCTCGCTCAGCGACAACGTTGTATTCCTCAAATCCCATTTTGTGCGCGAACTCTGTCGCACCGAACCCGCACAGCAACAGGTGGTCGGTATCGGTCATCACCTTCTGGGCAACCAGGATCGGGTTCTTGACGCCCCAGATGCCGGCCACCCCTCCGAATCTGCCGTCCTGCATCATCAGCGCCGCATCCATCTCTATCAGTCCGTCAATCGTCAGGTTCGACCCGGTCCCGGCATTGTACAGCGGGTTATCCTCCATGATCCTGACCGCGGGCACGACGGCTTCCAGCGCGCTCGCGCTCTGCCTCAGCAGGCGATAGCCTTCCTCGAGCGCCTCAGTCAGCCCTGCGGCATATGCCGCCTTGTCGTCAATCGTGCCGGCCCCACCGTGGCATATGATTCCCAGCGGGCTGTAGTTCATTCGCGCCTCCAGTCAATGATCTCGATCGTCAGGCGACACACGGTCTACCTCTGGCACACCGGACAGAAATGCGTGCTCCGGCCACCGGACTTCCGACGTTGGACCACGCCGGAACAACCTCGACGCCGGCAGCGTTCACCCTCGCGACCGAACACGGCCAGCCTCTTCTGGAAAGACCCGACCCCACCTTCAGGCAGCCGGTACCGACCATCGCCCAAGGTCGTGCCGCACCACTTGATCCCGTCTCTCAGCACATCCGTCAAAGCCCGTGCAAGCCGGATGACCTCTGCCTCTCCCAAACGGCTGGCCCTGCGCAGCGGCCTGATCCCAGCACGGAACAGCGCTTCATCGGAGTATATGTTGCCGACCCCGCAGGCGATTCGCTGGTCGAGCAGCAGGTTCTTCACCGGAGCGGTCCGGCCGCGCAACCGCGCACGCAGATAGGCAGCATCAAAACTCGCATCGATCGGTTCCGGCCCCATCTTCATCATTCCGGCCAGCGCGGGCGGGTACTTGCCCTGCGGCACCAGGTACACCCGGCCGAGCACCCGCGGCTCGGCAAATGACAGCGCCTTGCCGTTGTCCAGTGCAAACCTGACCCGCTCGTACTCAACCTCTGCTTCTTGGTCGACTACCTCCAGATGCCCGCTCAGACGCAGATGGACGACGAGGTCTCTTCCGTGGTCAAGCCGGACAACCAGGTACTTGCCCCGGCGCCCGAGCTCTGCAATCGTCCGGCCCGCGACCCCGCGCTCGAAGCCCCGGGTGTCAGGAAAACCAACGATGTCTCGACGCATCGCGCGCGCTCGGACAATCCGCCGGCCGACCAGAAGCGGCTTCAGCATCAGCCGAATCGTCTCGACCTCGGGAAGTTCAGGCATTCGGTTGAACCGGCAGACGGTACGGGGACGGTACTACTTGAGTCCCTTCAGCAGCTCGTCGGAGGACATGACCGGTTTGAGCAATTCGACCGCCTTCTGCACGTGCTGGTCCGAACGCAGCCGCGCCTGGTAGTCGCCTCGCATCCCGAGCAGCTTGGCCGCAACCTCGCGTTCAATCTCGCGCACGAAGGTCGCTTCGGACGAGTCGAACTCGGCTTGAGTGAACTCGAGCTTCTTGGTCGTCTTCAGGTAGTCACTGAATTGCTCGAGCACGGCCCCGTCAGCTCGGAAACCGACACTGAGGCCAGGGTGGGAGTTGGTGTAGTCGACGGCAAAGTCGAAGAAGGCGTCCCGGGTCATGCGAGCCGCCAACGGACTGAGCCTCGCGTACGCGACGTGGACGTCGGGTGCAATCGCACCGCCGCCGTGTACTGCCCGGTGCAGTCTGCCGAGCGTGTGAAAAACCTTGGTGGTGTCCTGCATCGTGTCCTGAATCACTGCATTCTCCTTGTCGTACGGGCGGTTGATGCACCGTCCGCTGGGCGTGTACCAGAACGCGGTGGTGACCTTGACGGCGATCTCCGGGCCAAGCGGGTGAATCGTCTGGACCGAACCCTTGCCGTACGTCGTGTCGCCAACGATCAGGCCACGCTCCCAGTCCTGAAGCGCGCCGGCGACTATCTCAGCGGCCGACGCGCTGCCGCGGTCAACCAGCACTACGAGCGGGAACTCATCACCGTGCGCGTCCTCCGTTTCGGACACATACTCGCGCTTGCTGTTGGGGATCCGGCCTTTGGTCCGAACGATAACCTCGCCGGGCGGCAGGAACAGGTCGGTCACGTCCCGGCCCGCGCCGAGCAGGCCGCCGCCGTTGGAACGAAGATCGAGGATCAGCTTGGTAGCACCCGCATCGAACAATGAGTCAATGGCTCGGTTCAGCTCCCGGGCCGCCGTCTTGGAGAAATCGGCGAGTCGCACAAACCCGATGCCGTCATCAAGCAGCACGGCATAGGGTACGGCCTTGATGTTGATGATCGCCCGGGTGAGCTCGAAGGGAATCCGGTCTCTCACGCCGGGACGGGCAATGCCCAGTTTGACCTTGCTGCCCGGTTCCCCGCGCAGAACCTTGATTGCGTCGTCGGTCGTGAAGTTCTCGGTTGACTTGCCCTCGACCTCGGCAATCCGGTCCCCGCCTCTGATTCCGGCCCGGTCCGCGGGCGTCCCTTCAATCGGAGAAATGACGGTCAGCCGCTGGTCCATTATTCCGATGTGGATGCCGATGCCCCCGAACTGGCCTTCGGTCCTAACCTTCAGTTCCTTGAAATCGCGCTCGTCGAGAAACTCGGTGTGCGGGTCAAGCGAGCCGAGCATCCCGCGAATGCCGGATCGTATCATCTTATCCGGGTCAATCCTCTGGACGTACGTGGACATGACAACGTCAACGACCCGGGAGAACGTCTGCAGACCCTGGAGCAGGCCTCCGGACTTCTGCGCCCAGAGCCTGCCGAACAGACCGCCCAGGCACAGAGACAGCACCACCAGAGTCGCGACCAGCGCTACTCGTCGTTTCACTATTTCAGGTTGCCCTTTCGCTTCAGAAGTTCCTCGACGTGACGGAAGACCAACCGCTCAAGCTCGTCGGCCGGCAGCGTGCCGTCGAAGATCTTGAACCGGCCGGGTGCGCGTCGGGCAAGTTGCAGGTAGCCGTCACGCACCCGCTCATGAAATTCTACCCGCTCCCGCTCCAGTCTGTCAAGGACACCGGAGTCCTTTCGTCCCTGCCCGACCTTGACCGGCACGTCCACCAACACGGTCAGATTGGG
This sequence comes from uncultured bacterium, assembly GCA_964402475.1. Classification (GTDB taxonomy): domain Bacteria; phylum Hydrothermota; class Tepidihabitantia; order Tepidihabitantales; family Tepidihabitantaceae; genus UBA2258. The sequence goes on from CAYOCZ010000124.1 coordinate 5,762, forward strand.
CTTCAGGTCTGCGGCCGCCAGCTTATTCAGTCGCGCGACCAGCTTCCCGCCCAGTCTGCGCCCGGCACCCTGGTACGCCGCCGACGAGTCCGCGAACCGGTCGAGAATCACGACCTTGCCGCCTTCCAGCGCTGGCAGAACCTTCTCCCGGACGTTTTGGTTCCGGCTGGCCAGGTAGAGGAAGAGCTCGGTCAGGCCGTGCATCTCCTGGTTCTTCGGATCCAGCAGGATGCTGCGGATGGCCTCGCCGATTCCAGTGCCGCCGGGCTCGCGCGAAACGAGACGTGGAACGCCGAGCGCTGCCAGCCGCTTCGCCAGCCGCTCTGCCTGAGTCGACTTGCCCGAACCTTCGACGCCTTCGAAGGTAATGAGGACGCCGCGCATCAGGAAAGGTGTCGAGGGGTCAGGGAACCAAGGATTCCGGTGTCCAGCACTCGACCCCTCGCACCGTCCGACCGGGGCCGCCGAGGCCAATCCTCGAATCCTCGAATCCTACGCCTTCCTCGTCTTGCGGCCGTACTTCTTGATATACGCCTCGGTCTTGTTCCGGCACACGTCATCCGGGAACTGCACCGGCGGCGTCTTGAAGAAATAGGAAGACGGGGCGATGATGCTGCCGGACAGGCCGCTGTCCAGGGCCAGCTTCGCGCAACGGACCGCGTCAATCATCACGCCGGCCGAGTTGGGCGAGTCCCAGACCTCCATCTTCAGCTCTACGTTCAGCGGCACGTCGCCGAAGGTCTGCCCTTCCATCCGCAGGTAGCACCACTTCCGGTCCTTCAACCACGGCACGTAGTCCGACGGCCCGACATGGATGTTGTCTTCGCCGATGTCGTACTTCAGGAGCGACGTGACCGCGCCGGTCTTGGATATCTTCTTTGACTTCAGCCGCGAACGCTCAAGCATGTTCATGAAGTCGGTGTTGCCGCCGACATTGAGCTGCATCGTCTTGAGCAGCTTGACTCCGCGGTCGTTGAACAGCGACACGAGCATCCGGTGCATGATGGTCGCACCGACCTGGGACTTGATGTCGTCTCCCAGCACCGGCAGGCCCGCGGCCTTGAACCGGCGGTGCCAGTACTTCTGCGATGCGATGAACACCGGTATGCCGTTCACGAACGCGCACCCGGCCTTCATCACCTGCTCGACGTACCACTTGGTCGCCTCTTCGCTGCCCACCGGCAGGAAGTTCACAACCACGTCGGTCTTCGTCTCCTTGAGCGCACGGACGATGTCGGCGGTCGGCCCGGGTGCTTTCTCGATAATCTGCGACAGATAGTAGCCGAGCCCGTCGTGGGTCATGCCCCGCAGAACCTTGACCCCAGTCTTGGGCACGTCCGTGAACTTGACCGTGTTGTTCGGCTTGGTGGCAATCGCCTGCGACAAATCCTTCCCGACCTTGTTCTTGTCGATGTCAATCGCAACCGTGAACTCGACGTCGCTGATGTTGTAGCCGCCGAGATTCACGTGCATCACACCGGGTATCGAGTCACCGGGCTTCGCGTTCCGGTAGTAGTGCACGCCTTGAACCAAGCTGCTGCAGCAATTACCGATGCCGATAATGCCGACTCTCACCTTGGGCATTCTTCCTCCTGTCGATCCAATCTCATTGTCTTCTCTTCTATCCGACCACCGGGCTGCCCAGGAACGGGTTGACCAGCAAAGCCCGGCCGAACCTTCCCGGCTCGCCATGGCCCGGGCAAATCTCCGTGTCCTTCCTGAGAACAGTCTGCAACCTGGCGAGCGAGCCCATCATCTGCTCCTCCGACCCTCCGGGGAAGTCGACCCGGCCAATCGAGTCGAGGAAAAGCGTGTCGCCGGTAAAAGCGTAGTCCGATGCCAGCAGGCAGATCCCGCCCGGCGTGTGCCCCGGCGTATGCAGAACCGCCATCTCATCCTCGCCTACGACGACCTTGTCGCCCTCTTTCAGCAGCCGGTTCGGTTCCGGCGAGGTTAATCTCATACCCATCAGGCTCGAGAGGTTCCGGTCCGGGTGCACAAGCAGCTTCGCATCCAGCTCATGAATCAGCAACTCGGCTCCGGTCGCCTCGATGACTTCCCGGTTGGCCGCGATGTGGTCGATGTGACCGTGGGTGTCGATAACGTACTTCACGGTCCCGCCCATCTCCTTCGCCTTGGCGAGAACTGTCTCGGCGTCCCCGCCCGGGTCGACGATCGCCAGGTCGGCGCCGGACTTCAGAATGTAGCAGTTGGTGGCAAGCGGCCCGACCACCAGCCGCTCAATGGTCTCAGCCACGGCTCTTCCGGGCCTGAGGCAGCCTGCTGGCGAGCCGGCGATTCCTGCCCTTGCCCTCGAACTGCCAGCCCTCTCGCGCAAGCAGCCACTCTTTCATCTCCAGCCCACCGCCGAACCCTTGCAGCGTGTGGTCCGAACCGACTACGCGGTGACACGGTATCAGCAGGGCGAATGGGTTCCTGGCCATCACCTGTCCCGCTGCACGTTCGCCTCTGGGACTGCCAGCCGCCCGGGCGAGTTCCGAATAGGTCATCACCTGTCCCGGCCGGACCCCGGCGCAACGTCCGAGCACCTTGCGCGGGAAGCCGTAGATTCCCGTCGTATCCACGTGCAGATGTTCAGGAACCCGACCGCCGTCCAGAACGCGCTCAAGGTCCCTTGCCAGCTTCCTGTCATCGCGAGCGCCCTTCTTGCCCAGAGTGACGCCCGCAACCTTGCCGTCCCTGAATTCCAGGGTCACCCAGTGCGGCCCGAGCCGACACGACCGGGTCTCAACTGCGTCCGGACTGCAGCTCTTCACTAGCCGGTATCATAGGCCAAGGGAGACCGAAGTCAAGAAAGCTGGACGCGCCCGAAACCGGAATTGCACCATGAAGACATCAAGAACACCAAGCATACAGCAGAAATGCCTCTGCACTTAGCGCTTCGGCCTTTCGGGTCTCATACCTTCCTCTTTGTGCCTTTGTGAGTGCTATAGGATTAGCCTGTGTTGAGAGTGCTGTTTGACGAGAAG
>CAYOCZ010000125.1:0-8727 GCA_964402475.1 uncultured bacterium
ATCCGGGAAGGAATCGGGGAACCAATTGACGGGGGGAATGCCCCCCGGGGATACCCCCTTGGGGCCTAAGCTGGCACTTCTACCGGCAATAGGGGGGTCAATCCGGGGGTGACTCCGGCATTCAATGCCGAGTACAATGCGGCCGTGAATGTGGCAGTCAATCAAGGACTTAGCCCGCCTCTCAGTTCCGCGACGAACGCGGGGCTCAACGCTGCGGTCAATCGCGCCTAGACTGGGGAACTCAGCGCCGTCGTCAGTCTGGACGTCAACGTCACTCTCAACCCGGCAGTCAATCGCGCGGCGAACTGCGCCGTGACCTACGCGTTCAGTCGCGGCTTGAGTTCGGCGTTGAACCGCGCGCTGAGTCTGCGGTTGAACAAGGTACTGAGTGCCGAAGCGAACGCCGCAGTTCCGGTTCCGGTGCTTTGACCCGCAGCCGGTCCCGTGCGTAAGCTCTGTCAGTACCGCATGATGCCGATTGGAGCACCGCATTCTCTCGGAAAAGCGGCAGCCTTGCTGCCGTGCTTCAAAGTACACACCGTCATCTATATGTAGTAGTGAGTCGATGCCCGGCCACAATTCTGCCGCCCACCCCTCGGCCCACAGGCCGCCTCCCCCGTAGCATCTGCCGATACGGCGCGAGGCACGACAAAGCCCACAACTACGCGTTCTTCGACTCGAACAACGAGCCGAACAACGCCGCGAAGAACGTCCGGAACAACGACTCGAACAACTGCTTGAACAACCAGCCGTACAGCGACGGATTGAGGTCGAGGTCAAGGTTGAGGTTCAGGTTGAGACAGAGCGAACAGTGCAACTGATGACACAAGCGACTACACAACCGACGACACTTCTGCCGGAACTTCGCGGCGAACTTCGACGGGTACTTCTTGAGACACAAGCGCGCCTTCGGCGCGAGGTTCCGGTTACCAGTTACCAGTTTCCGGGGCGACGCAAAGAACTCTCACCCCGACCCCGCGGGTCGTCTGCTACTGTGGTCGGGCTTTGCGGGCGCTCACCAGTCGAACCACAGAGCCCGCGATGAGACCCAGAAGGCATACTAGCATGAACCAATCGCCGTACCGGCGGTAGAGGGTGGGCGCGAGCGGTTGCGGAACCGGGCCGGCGAGAATCGTCTGCACGAACAGCGGTGTCTGCTTCAGGATTCTGCCGTACGGGTCAACGATGAACGAGACGCCGTTGTTCGCGCTGCGAATCATCGGCACGCCGTTCTCGACCGTACGCAGGACCGCCAGCTCCGCGTGTTGCTGGGCGCCGACCAGGCGGCCAAACCAGCCGTCGTTGGTGACGACCGCGAGGAGCTGGGAGCCGCGACGCGTGAACTCACGCGTCAGGTCCGGGAAGATAGCTTCGAAGCAGATGAGCGCGGAAAGGGTGCCGCGTGACCAGCGGAACACGGTGTAGTCGTGTCCCCGTGCCCAGTTGCCCATGTCGGCGGTGCCGAGTATCTTGCGGATGATCGGTAGCTCGTCCGCGTAGGGGATCTTCTCCGAGAAAGGGACCAGCCTTATCTTGTAGTAGCGCTGCTTGACCGGTTGCTCGCCCGGCCGGATGAGTACCGCGCCGTTGTGCCAGGAGTTCCGGCGTTCATCGAAGAGGGGAGACCCGGTGAATATTTCGGTGTTCAGCGAATCGGCCAGGCCGCGGATGGCCGGGCCCATTGTTTCCGACCTCGTTACGTCGGTCAGGGTTGCGGTCTCCGGGTAGAGGATAAGGTCCGGGTGGGTTGCGGCCGATTGCCGCGTCAGCCGGACAAGGTCTGCCTGAATCGCCGCGCGCGAGTCCCAGTCTCCCTTGTCGAAGGGGGAGACGTTCGGCTGGATTATAGCGACATTGAACCACGGCTTGAGTGGCCGAATGTTGAAGGCCGAGAACACCAGCGGTGCGACGAAGGCGAGCACGAGCCATGCGGCGCGCCAGGTCAGGGCCCGAGTTTGTGGCTTGTGGCTCGCGGCTTGGGGCCTGGCGGCCTTGATAAAGCGGAAGAGCAGTACGTTCACCAGTACCAGCCATGCCGATACGAGGTAGACTCCGCCGATTGACGCGGGCTGGATAAACGGGATGTACGGTGTCATCGTGTACCCGAGCAGGCCCCAGGGAAAGCCAATCTGGGACTTGGTGCGGAGGAACTCAAGCAAGGGCCAGATGAGCGGTGCAGCCCAGAGCCCCCAGCGCCGCGTGAGCCATGCGAAGACGCCGACATACAGCCCGAGGTAGGCAAAAAGCAGGACCACCCCGATATTCAGCAGGATCCGTGTCACCGGCTCGACCGGCACGACCAGGAACCAGAGCCACCAGAGGTGGGCGGCGAAGAGGAGCCCGCCAAACAGCCAGCCCCAGAGAAACGCTCGTCCCGGCCGGGCGTCCCGGATAACCCAGAACAGCGGGACCAGTGCAAAGAAGGCCAGGAAACGGAGCGGGAAAGGCGCGAAGGCAAACGCGCCGAGGCAGAAGGCCGCGACGGCCGGAATCAGGACTCTACGGATGTGAGCGGGACCTCGCTGCGGGTTGACTGGGATCGGTAGAACGCGTCCGCGAGCCGGCTGATTGTCAGCGCTTCGGATGCGGCAATGGGCGCGGGCGTGTCGCGCACCAGCGATTCGACCCAGAGGTTCACTAGCATCCGCCAGGACGAACGCTGGGCGTCCTTGGCCGGAATCTGGGGCGTCACGTTAACCAGGTGCCCATGCATTTCCTTGTGTATCTGAGTCGGATTGAGCAGGGCGGCCCCGGCGTTGCCGAACAGGTTCAGGTACGTGAGGTCCTTCTCCTGCAGCATCGACCAGCCGACCTCGACCGTGAGCGTCAGGTCCGTCGAGAACCGAATCATGGCGAACGCGGTGTCCTCGACCTCGGATTGCGGGGCCCGGTGGTGGGCCGCGCCGATGACCGAGGCCGGCGCGTGCGGAGCCAGCAGGGCGAGTGCCGCGTCGAGCAGGGCCGTACCCAGCGACAGGAACGCGCCGCCGCCCGCGCGCAGGCGCTGGCCGCGCCAGCCGGAAAGCGACCACGACTCACGGCCCTGGAGCCAGCCCGTCTTGCAGTAGTAGAGGTCGCCCAGTTCGCCGCCTTCGACGAACCGGCGGATGGTCTGGATGTCGGGCCGAAGTCGCGTGCTCATCGCCGGCATCAGCTTCCGCTTCTCGCGCTCCGCGCTCGCCATCATCTGCCTGACTTCGGCTGAGTTCAGGCCCAGGGGCATTTCGCAGAGAACGTCCTTGCCGTAGCGCATCGCCACCACGGCGATCGGCGCGTGTAGATGATTGGGCGTGGCGACTACGACCGCGTCAATCGCCTCGTCTTCCTTCAGGTCGTCGAAGTCGACGTAGTGCTTCGGGATCTTGTGAATCGAGCAGAGCTGGTTCAGCTTGCGGATATCGGGGTCGCAGAGCGCGACCAGGTCGACCAACGGGTTCTGCTTGAGAGAGGGAATGTGGGCAAGCTGGGACTGAGTCCCGCACCCGACCACCGCCACCCGCAGCTTGCGCTCAGCCACCGGTCGTTCCTTCGTCCATCGTTTCTCGTTCTTCATTCCTGAGGACTCGGACACGCTTTCCTTCAATGCGGAGCCGTCCGGCACAGAAGAGCTTCACGGCTTCGGCATAGGCCTGGTGTTCCTCGACCAGCACGCGCAACGCGAGCGACTCCGGCGTGTCGGCGTCGCGGATGGCAATAGCCCGCTGGACGATAATCGGTCCGGCGTCGACGTCCGCGGTCACGAAGTGGACCGTGCAGCCGGAGACCTTCACACCCGAAGTGAGTGCCGCCTCGTGCACCTGCATCCCCTGCAGGCCGGCGAACGCGGGCAGGAGTGAAGGGTGGATGTTCATTATGCGGTCCTCAAAGGCGTTGACGAATATCGGGGAGAGGATGCGCATGAACCCGGCCAGGCAGACCAGGCCCACGTTGTGGTGCTTCAACTCCGCGATGAGCGCCTGCTCGAAGTCGGCGCGCTTCTTGAAGTCACGATGGGGGATGAGGATGCCGGGGATGTGCTCGGCCTCGGCCTTCTTCAGCACCGGCGCGTCGGGAGTGTTGGCGACCAGCAGGCGGACTTCGCCGTTTGTGTCGGCGCGTCTTGCCGCATGCACCAGCGCCTCGAAGTTCGTGCCGCGACCCGACGCGAATACCGCGATGCCGACTTTGTCCACGACTCGATTCTAGCTGCCGGCCGTGTCTTGTCAAACGAGCCAACCGGGCCAGGGAGAGTAGAGAGTAGGGAGTAGGGAATGGGGAATAGGGAATCGAGACTGATGAATCCCGAATCCGCCTCTTGCCCGGCACCATTCCTATCCGCACCCATCCGTTTCGTGTCCTTCGTGTCTTCGTGGCGTCCACGTCTGTTCCCGGGTCCCGGAAGCCGAGACAGAACCGCCAAGCACGCCAAGGTCGCCAAGTCCGCCCGGACATCCCCGCGCGCACCCGGCCTTGTGCCTTGGTGTCTTGGTGGTAAGTACCCGCCCCGGTTCGCCGGTCTTCATCCTTCCATTCGTCCATTTCTTTGCTAGAGTGTAGCGACTGGAAACGCAAAAGGAGGTCCTATGTTCGGAATCGTCCTGATGGTCATCGTCGGCGCGGCTATCGGTTACTACGCCTTGCGCCAGACGGTCCAGGGCCGGGTCATCGCCCGCCGCGTCGCAACCGGCGCAATCATCCTCATCGTGATACTGCTGGGCTTGTCCTTCTTCCGCATCGTGCCGCCCGGCCACGCCGGCGTGCCGGTGCTCCTGGGCCGGGTTCAGAACCAGATGTCGAGCGGCTTGAACATCGTCCTGCCCATCGTCAACGTCACGCTGATGGACGTTCGCACCAACGCGTACACGATGTCGAGCATCAGAGACGAAGGCTTGCTCAAGGGTGACGACGCGATTGACGCCCTTGCCTCAAACGGCCTCACCGTCACGCTCGACGTCACGGTCTGGTTTCGGCTCGACGTCACCAAGGCAAGCTGGGTATATCAGAACATCGGCCCGAACTACGTCGACAAGATAGTCCGCCCCTCGATTCGCACGGCCTTGCGCGACGCCGCGTCCCGCTTCACCGCCAACGAGCTCTACTCGTCAACCGGGCGCGCCGTCTACACATCTACGGTTGACTCGCTGATGGACGTTGCCTTCACCGGCAAGGGTGTCATCCGCGAGCGGGTGCTGCTCCGCCGGGTCAAACTGCCCGACGTCGTCATGCAGGCGATTGAAGCCAAGCTTGCCGAGGACCAGAACGCCCAGAAGATGGAGTTCACGCTTGTCAAAGAGGGTCGCGAAGCCGAACGCAAGCGGGTCGAAGCGCAGGGCATCGCCGACCGCAACCGCAAAATCGCCACCTCGCTCACCAGCAACTACCTGAGCTGGTACTACATCGAGATGCTCAAGACGGTCGCGTCGACCGGGAACAACACCTTCGTCATCACGCCCTTCGACCAGAAGCTCATCCCGATGCTGAACGTGGGGAAGTGACCCGCAGGGCCATCCTCAGGAGCCCGGCGACGGAGGGTCTCGCCTCTCTCGCACCGCACTGAGTGAGCGAGACGGTTCGCTAGCGGCACACCCGGCAGCGACCGGCGTTCACTTCATCCGGCTCAAGCTGAGCGACGGCACGGTTGAACAGCGCCCGGTGCTACTCCTGCGTTAGAGCATCGGGGCTTGACACTACGCGGCGGCTTCGGCCACCGCGTGTTGTTCGCGGAACAAGTCAGACGCTAGAAGCTAGATGCTTGAAGTCAGAAGTGCGGAGGCGGAGATGAGAACCGCCAAGGACGCCAAGCTCCGGATCCGGCAATCCGCGATCCAGACTGGTCTACGGTCACCGCAACCTTCTGTCCGGCGGGAACGTCCTACTGTATGCAGTGCACCAGATACCAAACCAGAGGAGGTAGTGTGAGGTACTATGCAGCGGTGCTGGCCGTGGTCCTGGCAGTTGTGCTCGTGACTTCGGCGCAGGCAGCGGAACCCGGCGACGAAGCCTGCAACGTGAAGTGCAAGACGGTCGTGCTCAAAGCGGGGGACGACGAGAACCTCGTCGCGCTGAGCGAGGGCGTAGGCGGGAAGGTCATCGTTATCAAGAAGGATGGCGAGAAGAAGGTCATCAAGCTCAAGGGTGGCCAACGGCTCGACGTTGACGCGAAGCTCGATACCGCAGCCCGTCTCAAACTCATGGATGCGAAGATCGCCCATCTCAAGGCGACCGGCCAGCTCAAGACCAACCTGGCGATCAAACGCGTCGAAGTTGAGAAGCTGGAACTGGGCAGGAAGCCGGACGCCGAGATAACGGCGAAGAAGAAGGAAATCAACGCGCTCAAGGCCCGGCTGGCGGATGCCAAACTGGACTACGAACTGAGGGTCAAGAAGCTGGTTCCCGAGGACATGGTTGACCTATACATGCTCGGCCTCGGGGACGAGACCGGCCTGCTCGAACTGAGCCTCGGCCTGGGTACCGGTCTGTCCAAGCGCATCATCAAGCGCATCGAGATCATCGATGACGGTCTCGAGGAAGAAGGCGACTAGCTGACCGACGACTGCTCGACCCCTGGCGGCGGCTTCGGCCGCCGCCTTTCTGTCGCTGGTGTCAAGTCAGCCGTCAGAAGCTGGATGCCAGAGCGGGCACGCGGGAGTGGGTCTGAACCGCCAAGACCGCCATGGTGCCGAGCCGGGCAGAGCAGAATTCAGAGAGCGGATACCTGAATCCGCCGCTCGGGGCCCCGCTACTGGCAACTGGAACCTGGGAACTTGGCACTCGTGGTTGCTTCAGATGGCCAGTGATTCTAGGCGGTGCTTCAGTTGCTTGAGCCGGTCACGGTAGTCCGGGACGTGGACCGCTACCGCCTGCCAGAACTCGCGGGAGTGGTTCGGATGCCGGATGTGCACGAGCTCGTGGACAAAGACGTAGCGGACGAGGTCGGGAGGCAGCAGGAGCAGCCGGGCGTTCAGGCTTATCGTGCCACGGTGCGAGCAACTTCCCCACAGTGTTCGCTGCGTGCGCACCGCGGCGCCGTTCAACTTGAAATCCAGCTCATTCGCGGTCCGGCAGAGCCAGGGAACAAGGTGCTTCCGCGCCTGAATCGTTAGCCACCGCTCCAGGACTCTCCGGACGACGTTGGGGCGGTCAATCGCGCCGGAAACCAAGAGCGTCCGGTCGCTGCGCTGGACCAACTCTACCTGCTTGGGATTCCCCTTCACGTACTCTACGGTCCATTCCTCGCCGATTGCCGACAGCATAATCCGCTCCGGCGCGCGATAGGGTGCCGGCTTCATCGGCAGCCGGTCTAGCACTCGCTCAATCCAGCGCCGCTTCTGCTCTAGGATTTCCGGGATTCGACTCCGGTCGAATCCACGCGGAACGGTTATCACTAACCCGTAGCGGCGCGATGCGACGATACGGACATGTCGGGCGCGCGGGTGAACCCTCACCCGGTAGACCAGTTCGGTCCCGTTGTTCAACAGCATGTCAGGGGCACACCGGCGCAGCTATTCGTGATGGCTCAGATGCTACGCGCCTGCTCGCGTCGAATCAACCGCTCGTTGCGGCCAACTGGCTCCGCGCCGGTTCGGGGACGCTGCGCCCGGGAAATCGCCTATCGTGCCGCCGTGATTAGCGGGCGGTGAGCTGTCAGCCGTTCGCTGCCGCGCCCGGCACTCATCGCTCCGCACTCATCACTCATCGCTTATCACTAATCGCTTATCACTAGTCGTTCTCCGCCAACTCGACCTTCCTGTCACACCCCGTCCCGGAACCTATCCGCCGATGATCTCGTTAAGGCCCTCAATGACAAGGCCGAGTTCTTCGACTGTGACTCGCCCTATCTTGGGTCCCAGGCGTTCGACCGAGAGCGTCCGAATCTGGCTGACCTTCACCCACGACTTTTTCGGGAGCTTGGGATGGGTCAATTCGAGCGCAAGCGGAAAGCCGGCCGACTGAGGCTGGCTGGTCAGTGCCACTACTATCACCGTGCCCGAGTGCTCGTTGAAGACGTCCTCGCTTAGCACAAGCACGGGACGCCGCCCGGCCTGCTCCCGACCCCGTGTCGGGTTCAAGTCGGCCCAGACAATGTCACCTCTCAGTACTCGGGCCACTTCGCCGCCTCATCTGACATGCCCTCCTCGGCCATGGCCTGCTCGGATGCCCGGTCGAGCTTCGCGCACTCCCGCGCCAGCCGGCTCCGCTCCATCCGAGCCAGCTTCTCGGTGATGGCCTCCTGCACGGCCCGGCTGCGACTCGGGAATCTCCGGCTCTTGACCAGCCGGTCCAGACGGACGAGCACGTCACGCTCAATCGTGATTGCGACCTTTGCAGTACTCATGGCATTCTCCTCTAGTATGACATATTATCATACCACGCCCGCCGGGTCAATATGAGACATCTGCGCCGCCCCTTCCGGCTCCTCACGCCGTAGGCTGTCAGCCGCAAGCCGTCGGCCGTCTCGTGCGCTTCAGCATCGTCTCGATCTGCCTCACCTTTCTGTCACGCCCGGCACTCATCATTCCGCGCTTGTCGCTCATCACTCTCCGCCCCTCGTTGGTCGCTCCTCACTCCTCACTCATCGCTCATTACTCTCCGCGAACCCGACCATCTTGTCATGCCGCGCCTTGACGGCCAGCCTGTCCGACCGACCGGGTCTTACCGATTCAGTTCAAACGTGCTGGGTGCGGTTCGACGGAAGTCCTGTGGGTGAGTACGCAGCGTGGCGTCGACCGTCTTGACCGGGTACTTGCG
>CAYOCZ010000126.1:0-8480 GCA_964402475.1 uncultured bacterium
AGAAGCTCCACACGTTGGTCTCAAGGTTACCTGTCGAGTATTCCGGGAAGGAACTCGGACGGGAATGTGGACTGCAACCCGGCAAGGACCCTGGCACGAAACCTAACTCGTTACTCGGCAAGGAACCGGACAAGGAGCTGTCGTCGTTGCTCGCGAGGTAGCAGACGAAGTAGCGGTGGAAATAGCCGAACAAGTAGCTCGCGTCGTTCCCCTGGATACTCCTCGGGTCGTGACTTCGGAGACCACGGGGATAACCACGGGGGAGGTATGGGAGGGATCGGAAGAGCAATGGGGGCTAGGGTACTGGGACTAGGGAAGTTAGGGCATTTCCCCTAGGCCGACGGAATATGTCTATACTACATATTGAGACTCGGGAATGGACGTCAATTCTGCCCGCACGCGCGTCAGGAATCTCCTCCTTCTGTCGCCGTGATTCTACGGCATGTTCAATGTGGGTGGACGGATATTTCCGGGCTGTCCTCGAAGCGGAAGCGGAACTCCTTGGCGGCCACGTTGGTGTGTACGGCGATGCCCAGGGAGTCAACGTGGAAGTCAAGGAACGCGAACTCAACCGCCTGCGACCCGTTCGGCGCGACCGACACCGGTGTGAACAACAGAGTGTCGATGGGTCTGGTCCCGGGCTGCCCGTTCGGTATCGGGTATCCGTATCCGCGTGCCGAGTCCACAAGAAAGTCCCTCATGTATGCAGAGTCCGGCGCGGCGGTGAACTCCAGCGAGCTGATAGTGACCTCGTTATTCCCGACGTTGACAACACCAACTGTGAAGCCGGAGCTGTCAGGGGCGGTTATCGACACGCTGCCCACGTGCATTCTGCTCCAGTGTCCGTCGCCGGCGGCTCGACCGGTGTTCTGCAGGTCGTGGTGGGCCTTTGGCCATGGCGCGTCCGCGAGTGGGCTCGTACCGTGGAGCGCATACAAGTAGCCGTCATCGCTGACGAAGTACACCGTCCCGTCCGTGCCGATGGTCGGCGCAGCCTCGACCTGTCCGCCCGTCTCGTAGCGCCACTTGAAGGTTCCGTCGGCATTCACAGCGTACAGGCAGTTATCATCCGAGCCGACGTAGATAGTGCCGTCCGCTGCGATTGCGGGTCCGGCGTCAACATCGCCGCCGGTCTGGTACCGCCACTTCAGGGTGCCGTCCGGGTTGAGGGCGTAGAGGCCGTTGTCGGATGACCCGAAGTAGATAGTGCCGTCAGCGGCGACTGCGGGAGAAGACCGAACGTCGCGACCCGCGCAATACGACCACTTGTAAGAACCGTCGGGATTCCGTGCTGTAAAACTCCTGTACACGTCGAACTCGTGCCCAATGTAGATAGTGCTGTCGTTGGCAATAGCCGGACTGGTAGGGTTCGCACCAAGAACAGGGTAGTCGCGGGTCAACTTGGGCATACCGTCGGGGTAGAATGCGAACGTGCCGCCGTTCCACGTCATGATATTGACCATGCCGTCAGCCGCGACCGCCGGAGACGCTTGAATTGCGGAACGAGTCGGGTAATCCCATACCTGCACACCATCGGCGGTGAAGGCCTTGACTTCGTATGATCCGCAGTAGATAGTACCGTCGACCGCAATAGCCGGGGACGACACGACCTCACATCGAGTCCAGTGCTTCCATCTGAGGATGCCGTCGGGATTGACAGCGTACAACCAGGAGTCGCCGGAGCCGACGTAGACCGTGCCGTCAGCGGCGATTGACGGGGATGACCGCACGCTGCCCCCAGTCGCGTATCGCCACTTGAGCGTGCCGTCCGGGTTGATTGCGTAGAGCGAGCTGTCCGGCGACCCGACATAGATGGTGCCGTCGGGAGCAATGGCTGGTGATGAGACCAAGGACAAGTCGTTGCCTACGGCCAACCGAAAACGCCACTTGCGCAGTGTGTCCAGCGGCCGGACAATGATGTTGTGCGGAAGAGACCAGCAAGATAGCGCATCGCCCGTGTCCCTGGCCTGGGCGGTCACGGAGCAGGTGTCGGGCACGGACCAAGAGTGGCTCATTGCCACTGATTCACCCGAGGCAACGAAGGGGCTCCAGTCGGAGGTGTCGCCGTCACCCCATGCGAATCTGATTGCCACGGTTATGTCGCCGGGATGGATGGCCGTTGCGGTGAACATGAATGACGAATCCTTGCCACCCGTATCCGGGCCAGACGGCTCGGCCGGCGCATTCGGCGGCCAGCGCAGCGCGACCCGCACGGTCAGCTCTCCTGACGGCCCTGAGGTGTGGTGCATCAAGTCCTGTGCCGTGGCACGAACCTCAAAGGTCCCCGTGTCGGACCAGGCGTGGGTCAGTGCGATTGTATCGCCGCTCGCGAACCAGCCTTCCCAGTACGTGGTAGTGGAATCGCCCCAGTCGAAGCGGACCTCGACGCTGTCGCCGTCCGGGTCGGTCGCGATTGTTGTGAATGTGTATGTCGTGCTCTTGTAGCAGCGTTCAGAGCCGACCGGGACATCCGGCACGTTTGGAGCGCGGTTCTGCTTGCAGGAAGAGAATGCCACGAGCGCCATCGCGCAGAGTAGTAGCCTCGGGCTCACAGCCCAATTGTGGAAGAAGATGAGTCGGCGGCCCCGACCGAAGCTGCTGGTACAGTGTGCCATTCGGACCTCCCGAATCTCCGAACACCCACCGATGAAGCGCCGGTTGGAGACACGGCCTCGGTCTTCACGCCGTGTCCGGCGTCGCTACTATAATTATAGGCCGTCCCGGCCAAAGTCAATACCGGAGCCGAGCGCCGGCTGCGTAACGAGTCGGGGCGGGCTTTCGCCCGCCCCGGTTGAAAGTTCGGACTGAGGCTAGCGGCTGAGGAGGACCTTGCCGGTAGCCGAGTAGTTGCCGGCCTCGAGCCGGTAGAGGTAGATGCCGGACGCGACGAGCCTGCCGGAACCGTCCCGGCCGTTCCAGGTGGCCGAGTAGTAGCCCGGCTTGAGAGCGCCGTCCTGAAGCGTCCGGACCAACGCCCCCGTCACCGAGTAAACCGATAGCCTAGCCGGAGTCAGGCGCGGTACCGCGTAGCGAATCGTGGTGCGGCCGCCAAACGGGTTGGGCGCGGCCCGGTCGAGACTGAACACCCGAGGCAGCGTGCCCGCGTCCTCGATGCCGCTACTAATACGGACAACAACCGATTCCGCCACCGCGTCGTTGCCCGAGTTCACGTCGCCAGCGAGTTCGGTCGAGCACGACACGGCAAAGGTGCCGAGCGTGTCGGCCACCCATCCCGCGAACTCGACTGTGTCTACCCCGCCCACGTTCAAGGTCAGTGCGACGGAATCGCTGTAGCCGGCGCCGATGGTGAGTCGGACGCTGAAGTTCTCATCGAACGACCCGAAGTTGCGAACCTCGGCCGTCGGAAAGACCGTGGCGCCGGAGTCGACCGTATCAATCGGGGCGATGATGAACGTGGTGGCGACGTCGTGGAACGACACCTCGTCGAACACGCCGATTGCCGCGAGGGCGAACGGCTGCGGTCCCTCCGGGACGTTGCGAGCCTTGACCATGATGCCCCAACTGCCGACTTCGGGGCTGTTGATGCGGGTGCACTCCTCGACGTTCAGGGAGTCGTATTCCCCGCCGGTCGCGGACTGGCCGCTCGAGTAGACGTTGCCCTTGTACTCGACGGCGGACGGTGAAATGACGGTCAGGTCGAGATCGTTGACGCAGATGTAGGCCGCGCGCGGGGTGCCCGGGTAGTCGGACCAGCAAAGAGTCACGCGGAACGGCTTCTCCGCGCCGGTCACGTCAATGGGGATGAGGACCGAGTCACCGGTCTCGAGCCCGAAGGTGTCGTCCAGCACCCACAGCTTCGAGGTGTCGCCCGCGAAGTAGAGCGAGGAGTCGAGGTCGACCCGGCCCCAGCCGACGTTGTTGTCCGGCACCGTGTAGCCCGACACGTCGTTGTCCGCGCCGACGATGGCGACCGCCTTGTTCAGGGCTGCCGAGATTTCCATCGGCATCCCGGACAGCGTATCGCCGGTCGGGTAGTAGCCGATCCGGAAGTAGTTGCGAATGAGCGCGGTTGCGGCGGTCATGTTCGGCGTCGACATCGAGGTACCGGACATGTCGGTGTACCCGCTCGGGTTCGAACTCCGGGCCGAGTAGATGGCGTCCCCCGGCGATACGAGCTGCGGCTTTCTCCGGCCGTCTGCGGTCGGACCGCGCGACTCGAACGTGGCAAGGGTGCGGCACGAGGTACCGTTCCCGGTCGCGCCGACCGAGATGATGTTCTTGGCGTTGACCGGGTGGCCCATCCGGTTGTTGCCAAGGTTGCCCATTGAGTTGCAGTGCATGAACTTCCGGTGGCCCCAGATGAACTGGTCCGCGGTCATGTCGGTGAAGACGTAGGTGTTGTACGTGTCCTTGCGGGAGTAGCTCATCGAGTTGTTGAACGCCCGCAGGCTGTCGATACTGACGTCGAGTCCCGAGTCGGGGCCGCGGAAGAAGACATTCATGTCCCAGCCGCTGGGGAAGCTGTTGAAGTTCTGGAAGAACACACGCGCACCTTTGGCAAGCCCGTCGTGCAATGACGTGCCGCCGACCTCCTCGTCGCTGCCGCAGAGCGTGCCGGTCGTGTGCGTGCCGTGTGAATTCGTGCCCTGGGTGCCGCGGTAGGCAACGACCTTGCGGTGGTTGGGCCCAGGCGTGTTGCTGACCGTGTCCCGGAACTGATCGTGGGCGATGTTCATCGGCCCATCGGTGAGTGCGACGAGCATGCCCCGGCCGTATACGCCCTTGTGCCAGATGGTGCGGGTCGTGTCGGAGGCCGAATACCCGTGCTGGTTCACCCACTGCACGTCCCGGTTGTCCGGCGTCATCTCCGAGTAGGGCTCAATCCAGTAGACGCCGTTGAGCCGGGCGATGGCTGGAATCTGCACCGCGTCCACGTCGAGCTTCACGCTCTTGTTCCAGGCGTTGAACTCGGTCAGCATGTTGGTCGCGCCGAGTGCGCTCAGTTCACCGAGCAACGCCTGCTCATTTTCCTGGTAATGGAACACGACAATCAGTGTCTGCCGGCCCTCGGCCTGCTCAAGGCCGGGGCAGAGCTTGTAGGCGGGCTGGTCGATGCCGAGCCAGCGGACTTCGGGCAGGGCGGCGATGGTCCCCGCGGCCGCGGTCGGGACTCGCGCCACGAACGTGTACCGCGGGACGTACCAGAGCAACTCAGCGCCCCGGCGCTCGACCGCCCGCTTCCATTCGGGCCGGACCGGACCGGGGAACTGAATCATGCAGTAGGAATAGTCTCCGGAGAAGCCGGGCGCATAGAGGTCCTGGGGCATGACCGCCGACTTCTCAAGCGGGTCGAAGGTGTAGCCCTGCACTAGGTTAATCGTCATCGGACCGGTTTCGGACACGGGCAGAGCGATCTTGGGCAGGCTGAACGCCACCGCCCATAATGTCAATACGAGAGCAACAAACCTGGTCGGGGACATGCGATTCTCCTTACGGTTGGCTGAACCAAACAGAGTAGTCTAGATTATACTGGTCGGTGGGACTGCTGGCAAGCGAAGCACGGCGTAAGTGATGAAGGCTGAGGGATGAAGGATGGCGGCCAGTGTCGGCCTTTCCTGCTCCAGCCCTCTCGTTTCATCCCCTCAATAGATCTTCTCCCCGACTCTGACGGTGTACGTCTTCTGGCGGTACTCCACTTTGACTCCGTCGGCAGAGACTTCGACAATCCGGCGGCCCCCGACATCGTCACCAGCCTTCAGCCGCCGCTCGCCGACCAGCGCGGTACGCGATCCCGTATTGTCGGTGAGTATCGCCCGGAGTTGGTTCGGGGTGCTAGCGGTACGCACCGAGCCACCTCTGGTGTAACCGCCGCTCGAACTCCGGGTGGTCCGGCCGCCGCTGGCCCTGGCCTCCTGCCTTCGCTGCTTTCGCTCCTCACGCAGCCTTGCTTTCTCCTGCTTCCGTTTGGACGCGCGGGAGTTCGTCTTGCGGGCCGACGACCTCCTGGCCCTACCGGACTTGCCCCCCTCATCAGTCGAGGCCATTCTCGTCCGGGGCGCGGCCGCCTTCTTCGCGCCGCCTCCGAACAGCAGCAACGCGACAACGATGATTACAATGATCCCGGCTCCAACGAGGACGAATTGCATCATGCCGAACTGCTTCGTCGGCTTCTGTTTGGGCCTGGACACCCCGGCTTCTGACTTCCTCGACACGATCATATTCTTGCCTCCTGCAATTGCAGCCTAGTGCCTGTCATGGTTCCGGCTCGGGCTGGTCTCAGACACGGTATAACATAGCGCTAGCACTGCCGTGGTCAAGCGCGGGCTTCCCGCACAGCCCCGGGTGCGGTATGGCCCTCGCCGTTCGTCAGTCGACAATCGTCACTCGGCAATCAGAAGTACGCCTTGAGCTCTGCGCTCAGCGTGTGCTTGCTCGGCTCGTCCGGACGGTCCTTGAAGCTGTACCGGGCCGACGCCGAAAGCACGCCGCTGAACGAATGCTCGAGGCTCAACCCCGCGCCGGGGGTCACGCCCAGCGGGTCGTTCAGGCCCACGTCGAACGGCAGGGTTTCGACCGTTGCGGTCCGGCGCACGACCTCGGCCGACGCGCGCAAGCGGGTCCGGCTGCCGAAGCTAAACGTACGGGCGAGACTCGCGTCGAGTGCCGCAACTGCAAACTGCCCCAGCTCGGGGTAGGAGACCGGTTCGGCAACGGTCTTCTGCTCGTAGCCCAGCTCGGCTTCGAGCCGCAGCTTCGTTCCGATGACCGGGTTCAATTCGGCCCGCCAGCCAGCTTCATCGAAGTCAACCTCTCCGCCGCCGAGCTGCCGCCGGACGCGCTCGACCTCGAACCGCGCCCGACCTTCAACCTCGGGCAGCCGGTCGCTATGGAGCTCCAGGTAGGCCTGCTGATGCGATGATGCCCGGCCGGTGGCAGCCAGGCTCCGGTCGACGCTGAACTCGGACCGGGCTCCGATGGTCGGCGTGACCGCTGGTTCGAACTCCTTCATCACCAGCCGCAAGTCCTGCCGGCTCAGGTCGGTGAGTATGTCGCTGTCGGTGCTCGTCCGGGTCTGGCTGAATGAACCTGACAGCGCAGCCGGGTCGAACATCGAAACGTCGCCCGATCCGTTCAGCGACCACTCGCGCGCCTGGGTGAACCGGCCGGTCGCAACCACCACGCGTTCATAGTCGCCCTTCGGGTCCGCGTAGTAGCGCCCGGTCACCGAATCACGCCGGTACCCGCCCTCGCTCGGCCCGACGTAACGGAACAGCTCGTCCCTGAGCTGCACCTTCCGGTACGACTGGTTGAAGTCTGCCTGTAGCCGCAACCCGGCCCGCGGTGTCGCGGAGCCGCTCAGGCTGGCAAGCAATTGGTTCCAGTCCTCGTCCGAACCCGTATCGAAGTGCCGGTCGTTCAGCCCGGCCATCGCGCCGAGCCGAAACGCGGTCCCGCCGGTCCAGTCCGCGCGGGCCTCAAGCAGCCGTGCCCGGCTTGTCCGCTGCCACGGGGACTGTCCCCGCATGGGAACTGTCCCCAGTGTCTGTCGGACTGTCCCCAAAGTCCCCGGCTCATAGAAACCCGACTGGCGATACTCGGCTCCCGCAGTCAGGGCCGCCACCGGCTTCACTTCCAGCCCGGCAATCCAGACCGACGACTTCTCGTCGGGGTGCACCTCGCTCTGCCATCCGGCCTTCGGGTAGAACCAGCCAACCCGGGGCGTCGCGAGTACGTTCTGCCTCGTGATGTCGGCGACCCGGGTGAAGTCGTATCCCAGCCAGGCAACCTGGGCGCCTCCCTGGTACCGGTTGACCGGCCCGTCCTCGAACCGGTCCAGCCTGCCGGCTTCGCCACGCAGACTCACGAACGAAACCGGCTTTGCCCGCACCGTGACCTCGTCGCTCGAACGCCGTTCCGCCTCGGTCGTGCCCGCCCAGCGGTAGGTGAAGTCGACCTCAGGACTCGCACCCAGGGCTTCGAACTGCCGGCCTTGCAGCCGGTGCTTGTAGGCTACCCCGTACGAGCTATCCTGCCAACCCGCGTCCAGGTTCAGCGCTCCGGCATCGACCGGCGCTCCGTCCGGCGCGAACAGGTTGAGGTCCCGGCGTTGGACAAGACCCTCGGCCCCGGCGTTGAACCCCCGGTGCTTGAACCCCGCCCGGGCATATGCCGCCTCGCTTCGCTTCGGCAAGGCAATCCTGCGCTTCGCCACGTAGTTGCCGAGTCCGGCTCCGGCAAAGCTGTACGCCAGAATCGTGTCGTTGTACCGGTAGTCGCCGAGCGAATCCCCGACCAGCGTGAATCGCACCTGGTAGTCGCCCGAATCGCGTCCGACGTACTCATAGTGGTCCCCGGACTTCACGTAGTCGCCCTGGCCCGCGCCCGCATACGTCGCGCCGTCAAGCCAGGCCCGCAACGTGTCGGGCCCAATCGCGGCCAGCGACTCCCTCTCCGCGTCCGACAAATCCTCGACAAAGCTGGCACTCGGGTCGTCGCCCTCCCGGAACAGACCGATGTTG
>CAYOCZ010000127.1:0-8423 GCA_964402475.1 uncultured bacterium
ACCCTATTTCGGGAAGCTTCGGGAAATCTTGGCAGATTCCGCCCGCCCATCCAACCCATTGCAGATTCCAGATTGTCGATTGTAGATTGAGAACGGCGTCTCCCCTGCCATAGCAGGAGCATTCTAGATTGCAGATTCTAGATTGGCGGACTCAGGACTTGGCGCTCTTGGCGGCCCTGGCGAACTTGATTCGGCCCGGCCAGCCTACTTGAACAGGCTGAACTTGACCCTTATGTACTTGTCCGGATGGGCCTTGATGTCGGCAATCAGGCCCTTGAGTTCGATGTTGGTCTGGCGGACTTCGTCGTAGAGCGAGTCCGAACGAACCAGCTTGCCCGCGGTCGAACTGGGATCGATGAGTTGGACGAAGGTATCCAGCCGGGCCGCGAGTCGGTTCAGGTTGCCGGCCGTACTTGAGAAGTCGCTCCGGACGTTTGCGAGTTCGGTGCGGATGGTGCCGACAAGGTCCCCGGCCGACTTGCTCAGTTGGCCACTGAGCTCGGTCGGGTCGAGTTCGGTCAGCAGTCGGTCGAGTTTGAGAAAGGTCGTCTCGAGTTCGAGCGATTCGTTGACGCCATGGAACAGGTGGTTCGGCACTGCCGGCGCTGAGTCACCCGGGGTGACCATCAGGTAGCGGTCCCCGCCGAGGTAGCTGATTGAACGGACCGCGAACCGCGTGTCGATTGTAGGCTGGAAGTTACGGTCAAGCACGACTCTGACTTCCACGTGGTCGCCGGCAAGGTTGATCTTGGCCACTCTTCCCTTTTCGATGCCGAGGACCTGCACCGGGTCGCCGACCTTGAGCCCGGCAACGTCGCGGAACGTGACGGTGTAGACCCAGCGGTTGCGGCCGGTCACCCGGCCCGAGAACCAGACGTAGGCAAAGACCGCAAGCCCGATGCCACCCAGCACGAATACCGCTACAACGACGTCACGAATACGCCTGTTCATAATCTTCCTTTCTCACGTTGTCGGCCCGGACCAGTTTGCTTGCCCGGAGCATGTACGTGTGGTCGGCGAGCAGGCGCGCAGCCTCGAGGTCATGGGTGACTACGGCCAGAGCACGGTCGCCATGCTCGCGCAGCTCCCGCACGATGGAGAAGATGCGCTCCCGGATTGCCGGGTCGAGCCCGGTCGTCGGCTCATCGAAGAATAGCGTGTGCGGATCCGCCACGAGCGCCCGCGCGATGGCTACGAGCCGCGTCATCCCGCCGGACAAGGCCCGCGGGTAGAGACCGACGTGCTCGGCCATGCCCACGCGCCGCAGCACCTCGTCGGCACGGCTGCGGATTTCGGCGCAACTCATCCGAGTTGTCTCCTCCAACGCCAGCGCCACGTTTTCAACAACGGTCAGGGAATCGAACAGCGCACCGCCTTGGAACACATAGCCGGGCCCGCCGCTCAACTCCCGGTTGTCCGCGAACCGGCCGAAGTGAATTCGCCGGCCGTCGTGGAAAACCCGGCCCTCGTCCGGCTTGAGCAGGCCGGCCATGATCCGTAGCAGCACGGTCTTGCCGACACCCGACGGCCCGAGAATCACGGTCGTGGCGCCGTCCGGAACGTCCAGGCTCACGCGGTCGAGCACGACGCTGCCCCGGAACCGCTTGCTGATCCCCTCGGCTCGAATCATATCCTGAAGAACAGCAGCGCAATCACGAAGTCAACCAGCAGTATCAGCACCGCGGACAACACGACCGCGCGAGTCGTGGCCCGTCCGACTCCCTGCGCTCCGCCGTGCACGTTGAATCCGTAGTAGCACCCGCTGGTGCCGATGAGCAGCCCGAACAGCACGGCCTTCACGATTCCGCCCGTGAAGTCGCGGAGCATGAAGAAGTGCGTCACGCCGTACATGAAGACCGAAGCCGGCACGTTGAGCATGCTCGACGAGATGAAGAGCGCGGTGTACACCGCCACGACTTCGGTCACGACCACGAGCACCGGCAGGCCGACGCACGTCGCGAGAATCCGCGGCAGACAGAGATAGCGGTAGGAATCGACGCCCATCACCTCGAGCGCGTCAATCTGCTCGGACACCCGCATCGCGCCCAGCTCCGCGGCCATGGCCGAGGCCGAGCGGCCGGCCACGATGAACCCGGTGAGCACCGGCGCCAGCTCGATCAGCACCAGCCGCCCCACTCCCATGCCGACGAAGTACTTGGGCACGACGCCCATCAACTGGTAGCTGGTCTGGACCGCGGTGGTCAGGCCTATGAAGACCGAGGTGAGGACGATGACCGGCAAGGCGCCGACGCCGTGAACCGACAACTGCGCAACAAACCGGGCCCAGGTCCGGCGCAGGTCCCACGACCCGGCCAGACACCGGACCAGGAACGCCAGGTAGTCAACCGGCGCAAGCAGAGCTTTCACCCACGGAATGTTAGCCTTGAGCGACAGCATGTCAACCGACACAGGCCGTCCGAAGGTGCCGCTCCGCTCCGGCCAGCGTCAATACGACACAGGTACCGACCGAGAACTGGCTGAAATGCGTGCCCGTAACCGCTCGCCGTTCCCGGTGCTTGACTTGCCCGACTCCCACCCTAGAATCCGTTCGTGGAAATAGTGATCGAGCGAATCGGCGCCTCAGTCGGCACGGAAGTGACTCTTACCGGCTGGGTCTACAACAGGCGGTCGTCGGGCAAGGTCAGGTTCCTGATTCTGCGCGACGGAACCGGCGTCATCCAGTGCGTGTTTCTCAAGGGCCAGGTTCCGGACGCAGCCTTCGAACTGGCCGACTCGATCACGCAGGAATCGTCGGTCGAGATCGCCGGAGTGGTCCGTGAGGAAAAGCGCGCGCCCGGCGGGTTCGAGCTGACCGCTACGAATCTGAAACTCATCCAAATGGCCGGGGCCTATCCAATCACGCTGAAGGAACACGGTGTGGAGTTCCTGATGGAACACCGCCACCTCTGGCTGCGCTCCGCCCGTCAGCACGCGGTGTTGCGCATCCGTTCGGAAATAATCAAGGCGATGCGCGACTACCTCGACGACAACGGTTTCGTCATCGCCGACACACCGATCCTCACGCCGGCCGCGGGCGAAGGCACGACCACCCTGTTCCCGGTGGACTACTACGGCGAGCAGGTCTATCTCGCCCAGACCGGCCAACTCTACAATGAGGCAATCGCGGCCTCGGTGCGCAGGACCTACTGCTTCGGCCCGACCTTCCGCGCCGAGAAGTCGAAGACCCGCCGCCACCTGATGGAATTCTGGATGCTCGAACCCGAGGTCGCGTTCCTCGACCTCGCCGGTGACATGACGCTCGCCGAGGAATTGGTCACCTACACGGTTCAGCGCGTGCTCGCGAAACGCCAGCCCGAACTGGCCGTGCTTGAACGCGACGCGGCAAAGCTCGAGGCAGTCAAGACTCCGTTCCCGCGCATCTCTTATCACGAGGCAATCAAGCTACTGCAGGACAAGGGCAAGGAAGTCAAGATGGGCGACGACTTCGGCGGCGACGAAGAGACGATGCTGGGCGAGGCATTCGACCGGCCGGTCATGATTCACCACTACCCGGCGGCAACCAAGGCGTTCTACATGAAGCGCGACGCGCAGGACCCCACCCTCGCCCTTGCCTTTGACATGATAGCATCCGAGGGCTACGGCGAAATCGTGGGCGGGTCCCAGCGCGAGGACGACCTGAAGGAAATGGAGAAGCGCATCGAAGAGAATAAGCTGCCGCGCCAGGCCTACGAGTGGTATCTCGACGTGCGCCGCTTCGGCTCGTTCCCGCATTCCGGGTTCGGTCTCGGGCTCGAACGCACCGTGACGTGGATTTGCGGACTCAAACACATCCGTGAGACGATTCCATTCCCGCGCATGCTCGAAAAGGTCTACCCATAGGGGGAAAACATGCCTGAAACCAAAGTCGGGGTGGTCACGCACTACTTCGCCAAAGTCGAGGCAGCGATTATCAAGGCAACCGACGGCCCGATTTCGGCCGGGGACAAGATACACATCAAGGGACACACGACCGACCACACGCAGGTAGTTGATTCGCTCCAGATTGAGCACCAGCCGGTCCCCCGAATCGAAGTCGGACAGGAAGCCGGAGTGAAAGTAGGCTGCCACGCCCACGAACACGATGAGGCATTCAAGGTCACGGACTAGCCGTCCGGGGCTCCGGTAGAGAAACCAGAAGGAGACATATGCCAAGAAGCAAGATCAAGGTCCGCCGCATGCGCCATCGCCGGGTAGTCAAGGCCCGTCGCCGCAAGGACGCACGCAAGCTCGCGGCCAAAGCCAAGCCCAAGTCCTGACCCGGAAAGGGCCGGCAACGACCCGGCCCGGCCAGTATTGAGAAAGCTCTTCCTCGCGTCATTCGGCGCGCACGACGCCGGCGAGCGGCTGCTCAAGGCAGCCCTCGGCACCGGCGCCGCGCCCGCTGATATCCTCTACCTCTGCCCCAGCCCGCGCAAGCAACGTCTGGTTCAGGTTCAATTCTTCAGGCTGGTCAACCGGCCAGCCATCGTCCCGCCGCAATTCAAGACCCTCAACCAGGTCGCCCGCGACCTGCACGAGCAGTTCGGCACCGCGCGCCGCTTCCCTTCGGAACTGAAACCGCTACTGATTCAGCGCGTCCTGTCCAGGGAAGCTCCAACCCGCAAGTCAACCACAATTGGGTACGCGCGCGCGGTCGGCGACTTCATCACGGAAATCAAACGCTACGTTCCCCGTTCCGAGCAGGCGGGTCTGGAGGACCGTTTCAGGGGGCTGCTGGCGGCCTATGAGAAACCGCTGGCCCGCGCGCTGGAGGCACTCGCAGCGCTCGGGCTGTACAACCGCGAACTCGCCTCCCGGAACTGGGCAGACGACGAAGACATCATGGCCGAGGCTGCCCTGCACGTCGGCCGGAACCGGGCATGCCCGCGGGTCGTCGTACTCGACAGCTTCGTCGCCCCGAACCGGCTTGAGGCCAACCTCCTGTCCGCGCTCGTCGCGCAAGCTGAGACGTGCCTCGCTCTCGGCTATTCCGGTGACCCGAAGGACGAAGATTACCGTCTGGCCTCGAAGTTCGTGGAGCTGGTCCGGCGTCAGGGGGAATTCACGGTCGAGACACTTCCGGCCTCGCCTGCTCCGCCCGAGCCCCGACTCGTCGCCTACCCGACAATCGATGACGAAGTCGCGGGCATCTGCCGCGACATCCTCGGCCGCAGCGCAGACATCAACCTCACCGACACCGTGGTCGCGTTTCCGCGGCTCGCCGACTATGCCGCGATGGTCAAACGGGTCTTCGTTCAGTACGAGCTGCCGGTCACGGTCTACCCGGCAACCGACCTTGCCGCGTCGCCGCCGGTCCTGACCGTGCTCGAACTCCTCCGCGCGCTGGACTCGGGCTACGAACGCATCGCGACCGCGGTCGCGCTCGGCTCACCCTTCCTGCCCGGTCTGCTCAAACTGAAGACCGAGAGCGACTCGGAGAGCCGCGACCGGGCTGCCGTCGCGCTCAATCACTATTCACGCCGCGCGCGGATAATCAAAGGCCGGGTCAACTGGAACAACATCGCCGTCCGGCTTGAGGCCGCCGAAGACCGGCTCGAAGACACCGAGATGGAGTACCTCAAAGACCTGCAGCGGCGCGTCCGGCAGGCAACCGGCCTCGTCGAGAAAATGCTCGAACCGGCCGACACCATCGGCAACCAGGCACGCCGGCTCAAGCAGTTCCTCGAGTCGGTCGACTACTGCCGGAACCTCAAATCCGAAGAACCCGGTACCGACGAACTGCTCGAAGACCGCAGCGCGCTATATGACATCCTCGATGCCCTGGCCGGCTTTGAGGCCGATTTCGGCGCGCGCAAGGAGTCGCGCGCGCAGTTCATCAAGACTCTCATCTACATGATCCGGCTGGCGGGTCGCGCGCCCGAGCCCGCACCGGTCGGCGTCACCGTGATGGACATGACCGAGACGCTGGGACTCGCGCCGAAGCACCTCTATTTCGGCGGTCTGGCCGAAACCAGCCTGCCCGGCGCATACTCCGGGGACCCGATACTGCCTGACCGGGTGCGACGGGAACTCGGCATACCGGACATTGACTGGCACCGGGACTGGCAGCGGTTCAACTTCTGCCGCACCATGCGCGCGTCACCCAACACGCCTCTCTTGAGCTTCTACGATTCACACGAGGGCCGGCCGGTCCTTCCCAGCCCGTTCCTGACGCTTGCGCCGCTCAAACCCGAATCCTCCGACGTGATCTACTCGCGGAACGAGGAACAAGTAGCCAAGGGCAAGTCCGCCGGGGTCCGCTTTGCCGATACCTGTCGCCCGGTTGACTTCGGCCGGGACGAGGACGTGCTCGAGGCGCTGGCCGCAAGGTTCGGCCCGGAACGTCCCATCTCGGTGACCCGGCTTGAGGCGTATCGGATGTGCCCCTACCTCTTCTATCTCGAGAACATCCTCGGCCTGGAAACGCCCGAAGAGCCTCGCTACGACATTGACGCGCGCCAGTGGGGACTCGTAGTGCACCGCGTGATGGAAAAGTTGTACGCCGGCGGCTCGCTGCCGGTCGAGCAGGTACATGATGCCGCAATGAAAGCGCTCGACGCCACGCTCAATGAAGTCGCGCTCCCGGTCTTCTGGCAGGAGGTCACGCGCCGGGTCTTCACCAACATGCTGCCCGACCTGGTCCGCTGCGAGGCGGAACTGCGCGAAGGCGAGTTCCAGCCGCAGAAGACCGAGCTCTCGCTCAACGGCAGCCTCGCAAGGGACATTGCCGTGCGCGGCCGATTCGACCGGGTCGACGCGAGCGCCACGGCCTTCCGCTTGCTCGACTACAAGACCGGCCGGCCGGGCAACTTCACGCCCAAGGCGGTCATTGATGGCACGCACGTTCAGCTTCCCCTGTATGCGTGGCTCTACCGGCAGGGCAAACCCGGTCTGGCGATTGACAACTTTGGAGTCTACAGCCTACGCGAACCGGACGTCATCTGGTTTGCCCGACGCAAATACACCGTTGACGAACTGGTGAAAGCCGCGCTTGAGAACGCGGTGGCGATTGTGAAGTCTATCCGCAAGGGCGAGTTCCCGGCCCTGCCCGCCGACGACCGTGTCTGCGAGTACTGCAACCTCGGCCACACCTGCGGGTTCGCGGAGACGGCGAAGGAATCCTAGATGCGCGGCCAATCGCCATCCGCCAATCGCCATTCGGCAACCGCTATCGGACATCGGGTAGTCTTCGCTCCAGCCGGTTCCGGCAAGACCGAACGCTTGAGCCGCCGCTACATCGAACTGCTCGAGGCCGGGGTCAAACCCGAGCGGATCCTCACGCTCACCTTCACGGAGAAGGCCGCGGCCGAAATGAAGGAGCGCATCTTCGACCGCCTGCGCGCGCAGAACCCGGAACTGTACCACCGCCTGCTCGACGACGTGCTGAAGCTCCGCATCTCGACGATCCACTCCTTCTGCCTCTCGCTGGTCAAGCGCTTTGCCCCGCTGCTGGGACTGGACCCGCGCGTTGACGTGCTGGCCGACTCCGGCTCGCTCTGGGACAACGCCAAGTACGACACGCTCATGCAGGTCGCCGAGTCCGAGCGCAACTCCGAAGACTACGCGAGGCTCATGGACCTCGTCACCCACGACCGCACCCAGGGCTGGTCCCGGTTGTCCGGCCTGTTCGACGCGTTCTTCGGCAAGCGCGTCGCCATCATGCGCGCGCACATGCTCGCGCCCGACTGCTCCTCACTCGACGTACTCGCCGACACTCTCAGGGCCAACGCGATCGGCAGAGAGAAGCTGCCCGACTACCGCCGCTTGTTCCCGAGGCAAAACACGCCCGACGCGATCGCCGATACCGCCCGTCTGCTTGAAGACAGCGCTACTGTCTTCATGACGACCGGCGGCACGCCCCGAATCAGGGGCTGCTCAGAAGAAGAGCAGGCGTGGAACGGACAGATGGTCGAGTTCTACAATCTCGTCCGGGTCGCCAACTGGAGCGTCGAGTTCGGCCGCTCGTTCGAGCTCTTCCGCAAACGGTTCCTGGAGAGGTACACTCAGGCCAAGCGCGAGGCGGGCCAGGTGGACTACGACGACATGGAGTATCTCGCGCTCAAGCTGCTCCACGAAGAAACTGAATGGCAGAACATCCTCTATGCCTTCGACGAGCACACCGACCACATTCTCGTGGACGAGTTCCAGGACACGAGCTTCCTGCAGTGGGGCATCATCGACAAATTGACCGAAGAATGGCGTTCGGGTGAGGGCGCAAAGGCCGACCGCAGCGTCAACCCGACCATCTTCATCGTGGGCGACGACAAGCAGTCAATCTACATGTTCCGCGACGCCAAGGTCGAAGTCTTCGCCACGGCCGCGGACGAGCTCGAACTGTGGCTAGGCAAGGACAAGCTCGAACGCATCACTCTCGAAGACAACTTCCGCTCGCTCCAGTCGCTGATTGACTTCAACAACGCTCTCTTCTCAAAGCTGATGAGTCC
>CAYOCZ010000128.1:0-8311 GCA_964402475.1 uncultured bacterium
GGCCTGTTGCTGGCTCCGCCGTGCGGATGCACGAAGAAGTTGAGCATCGTCTTGGCGCCAGAGTTGTACTTGGCCAGGTCAACGCGGCCGAACAGCCCTGGCGATAGCTCGCCGGCGACGAACGACGCTTGCAGTTTCGGGACTGTAGGCATTACGCCCTTGCCTCCACGATATCAGAGTAGTTCGGTATCGTCTTCTTGCCCTGCTTGCCGTCCACCGTCTTCGCCTCCGGAAGCGCGCCTTGAAATAGGCTGACCATGCGCTGTTGCAACGCCGCGTCACTGGTCAGAGGCAGGCAGATATCGACAGCAATGGCGTACGACAGGGCACGCACAAAGTTGTGCGGGTAGTACGCCGGAACGTCAACGAAGTCGGTGTACGCCAGCACCGCATCTTCAACGTTCGCGTACAGCTTCGTCTTGCGGCGCGCGAAGTCGATAGCCGGGTTTTGCTTTGGCAGGATGTAGAGAGCGCGGACGCACCCGCTAGGAATCTGGTACACGTATTCGTATTCGTCGTCGTCTTGGAGCGTATCGGCAAGAGCTGTGAGCTCTACCACTTCCCGTGCGAAATCCCACGGGTATGACTCAAGCGCGGAAAGCAAGGCGTTCTCGTAGAACGCGTTGCAGTTGTACGCCTCTTGACTGCTCTCGGTAAGCGCCTGGATGATTGCTGAAGATCCAATTCGCCGGAGTGCCAAGTTGCAGATTTCGACTTTCGTGTATGACATAGCGGGTGCGTCCTATGTGAATCAAGTTCCGTAGTCACCCGTAGCGAGAACGGTACTGATGTACGCCTTGCCATCGATCTGCGCACAAACGTAGAACGCCGTCTTCGATGTGTCGGTGATCTCCAGGACGTAGGTGCCAACTGATGCCTTGGTAAACACCTTCGTGTACTTCTTGGCGGAGTGTACCACCAAATCCGTACCCTCGCCGCTCTTGGCTGCTACCGTGCCAGAAGCTGATGTGCCGGTAAGTCCGACGCCGGTTGCCGCATCGCTGAGCCACCACTCCATGACAAAGCATGCGGGTGACGTGATCGCAGCACCGGCCGCGTCAAGCACGGTAATCGTCACCTCGCATACGTTGGCGCCTCCTGCTGCGGCGGCAAACGAGATACTTGCCGGTGCGTTGTCGAGTATGTTCAGCTCGGCAACGGTAGCGGTGCAGCCGTCAAGGATGTTCAGCTCTGCGGCCGTGCTTGTCACCGGAGTCCCGCGGAGCGCGAGATAACCGAGGTCGTATCCCCCCGGCACCCACGTTGCGGCGTGCAATACTACGGCAAGGAAAAGCAGCATTGCACTGCCCCACCCAATTGCCTTGTTTACGTGCTTACGCATTGTCTTTCTCTCCTTCGTTCTCTGAAGCGGGCGGTGCAGCCTTTGGCTTGCGCGGCGCTCGCGGTTTGCGTGGCTTGCGAGGCTTCCGCACCTTTGGCGGCTCTACCTCTTCGAAGTCGTCGTCTTCGTCGTCCTGTGCCAAACCCTGCGCTGCCTGCTTCTTCACAGGCTTGGGGCGGTCCCGCTTTGGGGTCTGCCTGGGTGAGGCGTCAGGAAGGATCTCGGACACAGGCTTGAAGTGTGCCATAGCCGGGTCTTCCATCTCTTCGGGATAGACGTTCGTCTCAGCGCCTTCTTCCCAGAAGTACCCGCGAAAGCCGTAGCTATCGCACATCGCTCTCATTTTCACTGATTCGCTCATGTCCGAGCCCTTTCCTGATCACTGGTTACACGGTCGGGTTTTCGTTGGTCTGCACGTCGGGCGTCAAGAACGCGTCGATGTTGCCAGACGTGAAGTTCTCGGTGCCGACCGTGTAGTACATGCGCAGATAGCGCTTTGCGCCGGCGGGCAGGCGGATGGCCCAGCAGCGATAACCGGCGACAAGGGTCGCCTCTGCGATCTGCGCCAGGGTCGCGAGGGTCGCAACCGTGCCAAACCCAACAGCACTGTCATGCTGGAGGATGATGTCAAGGGTTGCGGAAGTTCCGGAACTGGCGAGCTTGGTCGAAACCTGAACGACGAGATAGAGCTCGTTCTTGGCATCTCCCAGAACAGACGTGTCGATGATGTTGGTGGATGCGGCGGTCGCGGTAAGCGCCTGTGCATCGCTAAATTCGTTTTGCTTGTCGAGAATCATTGTGATGGTCTCCTTTCAGCTCTCCAGTTGAGAGCGGTTAGCCTTAGCTTACGGTGGACTCGGTGCTGACGATCTTGTCAGTGCGGCGCACGGGAACCTCGTCGAAGACCATGACCTTCTTTCCGCCAACGTTGTCGAAGGACAGGTTGACGTTGCTCCGGTTGCTGATCTGGCGGCGGAGGTAGCTGCGAACGGTGCGGTTGCAGTAGAACGCGGGGCGCACGCTCTGGAGCTCTTCGATCTGCTCCAGTGCCTGTACCATCAGATCCACGAGGTCTGATCCGGTCGAGCCGGTCTTGGTCAGGTTATTGACATCGATGTTGGCGATGCGAACGATGTATTTCCAGTTCTTGACGACGAGTCCCGCTTTCCACTGGTAGTGGGTCACAAGACGCTCATGCTTCAGCCCGTTGGAATCCGTCTCAGTCTCCTGGCCCTTGTCGGTCCTGGTCCATCCTGCCTTGCTGCCCTTGGGGACAATACCGAACACCGTGTCAGGGCTCCAGCCGACGAGCCATACGGAAGTGTTGTAAGATGACGCACCGTCACCAAGGATGATGTTGTCAGCGTTTGCGGCGGACCTATCGTCGAAGCGCGGGGTGAAGCCGAGGAACCGCTCGGGATGCAGGTCGGTGTCGCCGTAGATAAGCGTGCCTGCCAGGTTCTGCGACATGCCTTCGAGAAACCGCTTGTCTTCGGACGTACGCCACTCGGCGGTATTTCCGTTGAGTAGGGCCAGATCAACGTCCACAGAAGCATAGCTTTCGAGCATTCCGCACGTGTCAGTCACCTGCTGCGTGCTCGCTTTTTCCTGCGCAACGCCGTAGTTCAGCTTGCGCCAGCTACCAGTTGGCAGGCCGGTCTCGATGGTTGTGGTGTTGCCCGTGATGAGGTTTCCCTCAACCCATGCCATATCATCCAGCATCTCGTTTTTCTGATGGAGAATTGGCACGATAGCTTGGTCAACCTGCCCATTCGGGTCAAGGCGACGGGCCAGGTCTTGCAGGGTTGGGAATGTGTTTCCGATTGTTGCCATTTTTCGTTACTCCTTGGCGGTATTCAGCCGCCGGCACTCGGTAGGTTGGGATACATGATCTGCGCCGCCGTCTTGGCCGCGCCTTTCGTTCCGCCGTCGAGAAATGAATCCTCTTTGATCAGCGGGGCTATCTTGGAGAGAGACTTGATGAAGCCAGGGTGGTTTTGGATATACCCTTTGCCATCCTCTCCGCGTATGAACTGACGGGCTTCCTCGGTAAACAGGTCGCTTCGAAGAACGAAGTTTGCGTCCGCAATCATCTTTTCGCTATCGGGCATGGAACGCGCCTCTGCAACCCATTCTGATTGCAGCTTAACGAAATTCTCCATCACCTGTTCAGCCTCGGCTTGCTTCCGTTCGGCGTAAGCGTCAACGAACTTCTGCGCCTGATCCTGTGTCAGGTTCGCGTCCTTCAGAAGTGGGCTGATTGCATCGACCATTGACTGGTCAATCTGCATACCTTCGGGAACCTGGAAATCCTCGTAGGCTTCCGGTGCGCCTTCGGCATCGCCCTTGTCTGCATCGTCGCCGCCTTCCTTCTTGTCCTCTACCTCGCCCTCGGGCTTCTTGTCAGCATCCTGCGATAAGAGGCCCTTACCGTCGGTTGCTGAGCTGTCAGCGGCGGTACTGGCGTCAGGATTGGCCTGAGTGCTTTCCGTCGTCGCTGCGTCGCCTTCGGGGGCTTGGGACAAGAGACCGCCTTCGGTCGCTCCTGTTGCTGCTACATCGGCATTGGTGTTAGTCTGAGCCGGTGCTGCGGCGGTGGTGGTTGCCTCGTCAGCCATTGGTCGATCCTTTCTTGTTCTCCAGTCGTTGCATGATCTGCTGCTTGCGGTCCCGGTCCTCTGCTCTCATCTCGTCCCAGAGCTCGGGGCACGCGCGGTTGATGTCTGCGTACAGTTGTATCCCGATGTTGCGTTCCCCCTCCAAGAAGAAGGTCTGCGAATTGCCGGAGAACGACAGCTTCATGATGTGGCAGAGCTCAACCGCATGGTTCACGAACCTGCGCCCTGTCGGTGTAGACATGACCTCGCGGGTGTCCGCGTCGAGCTGGATACGCTGTAGTTTCTGTTGTTCCGTCAGTTCGGACATGTCGGCCCTTTCTTACGCCGGAATCCCGAGCATCTGCGTGAGCATGTTATTGCCCCCGGTATCGGTCTCTGAGAGCGTCTTGGCTCCGTCCGCTGCGGCCATCGCTGCCTGCCCCTGCTGCTGTGCCTGCGCTTGCGCTGCCCGTGCTGCCCTGATCTGGTTTACCTGCTCCTGCGGGACGAGCACGGACGGCGGCACGCCGATGGCGTCTCCGTATAGCTCTATTGCCTCGTCCATGTCGATCTTGTCAAGCACTTGCGGATTCACGCTCGCCAGGTTGCCGGCGAACCCCATGAAGCCCTCGATCGCGCCGAGACCTACAAGCTTCTGAGCCTGCGCCAGGATGCCGATGTACTCAATTTTGATCGGCTGTCCCTGGATCTCTGGCGGTGGTTCAGGAATGAGGCCGGAGCGGAGCATGATCGAGTATGTCCGGTCGATGCCTGGGCTTAGCATTTCATCGTGGACGCGCTCCAGAACCGGCCCTAGGATCATCAGCTTCTCTTCGTGGCGCTCGGCAATCTCGGTGGCGGTCGTGCCGGAGCGCATCGGCAGGCTTGAAATCATGCGGAACAGATCGGCAAAGAAGTGCTCGCGCACCGTCTGCCGGTCCTGCTGGATCGCTTCGTTAATGCGGAGCGTGTCCACGGGAACCTGATGCAGCGGGCGATAGCCGGACCACTGGTTCACGGCCTGGTTGATGAACGAGAGACCGCCGGGGATGTCGTTGACCTCTTCGTACCGCATGTCTGCCGATCCCTGCAACGGCGGGTCAACGAGCTTG
This sequence comes from uncultured bacterium, assembly GCA_964402475.1. Lineage (GTDB taxonomy): Bacteria > Hydrothermota > Tepidihabitantia > Tepidihabitantales > Tepidihabitantaceae > UBA2258. The sequence continues at coordinate 5,052 of CAYOCZ010000128.1, forward strand.
TCGATTGCGGTGTAGTACTTCTTGCGCATCTTCTGGAGGCCCTTGACGTCGGGAAGGCTGTTCATGCCCGGGCAACCGATGCCGTACACGCCAGAGCCGACCACGTCCCAGCGAGTGGCCATGACCGGCATTTCGTCAAAGCCGCGTACTCGCAGCACCTTACCGTTGTTGTTCCCGGCCTCGTAGTACACGCTCCGCGTCGGCCTGTTGCGGATGTCTCTCAGCTCTATACGGTCATCGTTCGGCTCGACAAAGTGAATGACCTCAAAGCGCGCCTCTGTGGCGTTGCCTTTGGCGGCGTTCTTCACGGTCTGGCTGACATTCTTTTCCCCGAACTCCTCAACAATCTGTAGAGCGGTAGGCCAGAAACGGCGAACAAATGTGTTCACCCTGTCCGTCGGCCCGTTGGCTAGGTAGTACTCGCCAATCGTGAACGGCTTGCAGTGTATGACATTTTCAAATGACTCCATGATGCTAAATGCACCGGTGCCAAATACGGCCAACTCTGAGTACGTATGGTAGCACGCTTTGTAGAAGTTGGAGCCCTCAAACACGGCCCTCAGCCTGCGCTCTACCTCGCTGAGCCACATGCGAACGGCGAGGCTGTCTGACGCGGCTCGGTCCTGCAACGCAAGCCGGAACCACGGGCGAGACTGGGACGTGATCCCTGACTGCATGCCTGCGGCGGTAGTGCCGGCGGAAATGACGCCGGTCGGGTCGTAGATCTGGGCGCCCTTCTTGCTGCCGTCCGTGTCTTCCTCGGAGTTTGAGCCCGATAGGCCGCGGCCACGTTGCGGGGCGTTCAGTTCGCCAATCTCTTTCCAGTGTGGCCGGAACTCCTCGCGCGCCGCTTCCATTTCCCCAAGGCGGCGAGTCATTGCCTGTATTGCTTTGCGTGCGTCCTGTGCCATGGGCTATGCTCCGAGGAGGCGCTTGCGGGTCTGCTCGTTAATCTGCGACAGTCCGAGCGCTCCGGTGAGTTGAGTTGCGGTCACGCTGCCGAGTTGCCTACGGTCAGACACTGGCGTGCTGGTGCTGCCCGTCGGGCGCTTGGCCTGGACGCTGCCGGCCGGGGAGCCGATCAACTGCAAAGCTGACGGCCCCGGGTTTGGTCCAGAAGGTGGCCCTTGTATCGGTTTTGCCTTGTTTTCTATGCTGAATGATCCGAATCTGAATGGATTGAATGCTTTACCGTCTGGCATGCTCTCAGCCTCCGAGGAGCGTTTGCCCGCTCGTCTGCGACTCTTTCAGCAGTCCCTGCGGGCCAGTCTGCGTCTGTAGCCCTGCCGCGAGGATCGCGCGGCGCCTGGCCTCGTCATCGTTCGTGACGCCTGCACGGGTCGGGCTCTTTGCCGGCTCGGGCGGGGGCAGTGGGTCAGGTGGTGATGATGGTGAACCGCCGATGCACATGTCAAATTACCTCATAGTTCTGCTTGCTGGCCCTGCTCGCCGGCCGCATGGTTCGGACCATCTCCGCCGAGTGGTCCTTGAGTATGTCACGCACTGCGCGTCTGTCCTCTGGCTCGGTGTCGAACCACTCTTCCGAGTTCGCGAGTTCGAACGCGCGGCGCTTGTCGATGGCCCGGGGGGCGGGAATCGAACCCGCATCCACCCTGCAATCTGTATCGTCGTTCGCTTCAAGCGCTTGCCATTCCGCATACTTCATAGCACCGCGTACTCCCGGTTGCTCTGCGCAGTCTGCCGTCTGCGCTTGTTCTTCGACGGTCCAGCGGGGAACAGCGCGCCGAGCTCTGGGGCAAGTATCCTGGCGCGACAGTCCATCATGTCGTCGTGCACCGCAACCGGGAAGGCAAGGTACTCGTCGTTGATGAACTCCCGTACGTAGTCGTGCGCCTTGCCCTCGTAGTCCACGTAGATCAGGCGTATCGGCATCCAGTATCGACCAGCCTCGAAGATAGGCACCATGGCGGTGATACGGTCGAACTTGGACGCCGGGCCGGCGACCTCCTCGATGGTGAAGCGGTAGTTCTCCTGCTCCATCTTGTCCCGGATGTGCTCGATGTCCGACTGTAGCCCGTATCGCTCGTACCCGACCTTCAGTGGCTCCCAGCGCCTTACCAAGTCGAACAGGTTCTTTGTGCGCTCGGTCAGGTTCATGCGGTCGCGTATGGCGTCTAGCAGGTAGTAGTTCCTGTCCGATGCCAGCCCATGCACCTCCATGACCGTGTAGTCGCTGCCCTTCTTCTTGCTGTGCGCCGGGTCCACTGTGATGTAGACGTTCATGGCGGCACTGTCCGGCTCCTTGAGGTAGAACCTGAGCCAGTCCTCCTGGAAGTTCATGGCGGCGTCTGCTACCGGGTCTTGGAGCATCTGAGAGCCGAACACATACGGCCCCATGTCCCGCCGCTTCTCGGCCAGCGATTCGCTGGTCAGGAACACCGGTGTGCCCGTCGGCGTGCCGTCCTCTGTCGCCTTGTGGATGCGGGGCTTTGCCGTTCCCTGCTCCATCACCACGCGGTACGTGTCGTTGTAGTGGTAGCGCGTGCCGATCATACGCCGGCGCCCGCCGTGAGCCCCGAGGTTCAGCGACATGCGGAACGCCTGCGTGGTCTTTTCGATCTGCTCCGGTGTCGCGACTGAGGTAAGCGTAACCACATCGTCGTAAACCAGCAGCGCGAAATGCTTCCCGATCGGTTGCCCGTCTACCAGCCCATACGCTTCGACGGTGGCCGATGCCGGGTTGCCATTGCGTTTGACCGTGATGCCGCTGTCTAGCGACCAGCACGGGGACTCCCTGCGCGGCTCTGCATACAGCACGTCCGGGAAGAGCTGCTTGAGGTGTTCGTTCTCCTCCAGCTCTCGCTTGATCTGCGCCAGGAATGATTTTGCCAGCGGTCTTATGTGGGAGAATATCCCGACCGTTAGCTCTGGATCTATCAGGATGTCCTGAATCGTCTTTGCAAACGTGATGATGGTAGATTTGTAGTGCTCTCTGGCCCACAGGTCTAGCATTCCGTCCGGGTTGGCTTCCACTTCCCGGCAGCGTTCGAACAGCCACGGCTTCTGAACATCTGGCCGATTGAACCCAACAGATAGCAAGTAGTACAAATCCTCGCAACAGAGCCGCCGCAAGGCTTCGGTGTCCTTGTCGCGCATCACTTGGCGGTACAGCGCGTGGCATTGCTCCTGGGAGTAGCCCTGGCATATCACGCTGGCCCTCCCTTCTCCAGCCGCGCCAGCCGCTCTTCCAGCCCGACCGCCTGCGCCACCTGGATCTCCGGCTTGCTCTGCTCGTTGTC
>CAYOCZ010000129.1:0-8241 GCA_964402475.1 uncultured bacterium
GGACGGGGCCAGCTTCTGGTCCTGCCCCAGCGCATCGCCGCCCGCAGGCGCAACTACGAGTTCTACCAGCAGGCTCTGGGTGACCTGCCGGGGATCGAATTCATGCCCGCGGCGCCGTTCGGCAGATGTACGCGCTGGCTGACGTGCCTGACGATTGACCCGGAAGCGTTCGGCGCGACCCGCGAGGACGTGCGGCTCGCTCTGGAGAAGGAGAACATCGAGGCCCGGTCTCTCTGGAAGCCGATGCATCTGCAACCGGTCTTCAACGGTTGTCGTGCCCGTGGCGGAGGTGTTTCAGAGCGTTTGTTCGAGAACGGACTCTGCCTGCCCAGCGGGTCGGCGTTGACCGAGCAGGACCTCGAACGTATCTGTGCGGTGGTCAAGAAGGTCCGCGAGACGTCTCGGAGCCGGACCCGGAATCTGCGGACGGCTTTCCCCGGCGCGGATTGACCGCGGGAGTTAACCCACTAGGATTGTCGCAGAGCTGAGGCGACACTGAGGTACATCGAGGCGTTGCCGAGGTGCCTCTCAGTCGGAGACAACTTCCGCCTGACCGCCGGAGATGTCCGGCCGTCCGGCGTCAGTTGGCCTTGCCGGGCTTCTCCAGTTCGGCCTTCAGCTTCTTTGCCGTAGCATCGTCCGGCGAACGCTTGAGCCATTCTTCGACTACGGCGGCTGCTGCGTCTTTCCTCTCCTCCCGCATCATCCAGGTGACCGCCTCAGGCCAGGCGGCCGCCGCCTCCTTCTTGCGGCCCAGCGAGTCGTAGGACGAGGCCAGTCGGACGTAGATGTTCGCGTAGTTCACGACCAGGGGCGCGACCCTCCGCGTAACCGGTGACATGTTCTGGGGCCAGGGCGGCAGCGTCTTGGGCCAGTCGAGCCGGTAGTTCTTCGTCAGGTTCTCCTGGATGCGGTCGAGGTCAACCGGCGCAGCGGGTTTGCCCTCGACCACACGGTTGACCAGGCCTTCGAGGACCAGCCGGTCCGCAAAGAGGGAGGTCATCTTTTTGCTGGCGGTCACCGCGAAATAGACCGGCCGCCCGGCCTCGGCCGCGTTGGCAATGACGTTCCCGACTATCTGTTGCGATACCGACTCCATGCTGTCAGTGCCTTCGACACGCTTCGGGATCAGCATCGGGAATTCTTCGTCGGTGAAGGAGACCGGCAGGCCGAGCGAGTCTTTCATCATCTTCACGACCACCGGCATGTTGAGCAGGGTCAGGTTGGCGACGGTCACGTCCGGCCGGAACGGGTCAGCGGCCTGCTGCAGCGCCCAGAGCGGGTAGGTGTCGTTGTCGCCGTTGGTGAAGAGTATCGCGTCCGGCTCAAGGCCGACCAGGAGGTTGCGAGCGAAGTCCAGCAGTGGCTGCGGATAGTAGTGCTTCCGGCTGAGTTCGAACGCCTGGTGCCGCGCGTCGGACAAACGGCCCTGCACCATGTAGGTGGCCCAGAGCGAGACGTGGGCGTGAGCATTGAGGGGGTGGGCCGATTTGGCGGCCTTGAGGTTGCACCGCTCCGACTCGGCGGAGCGGGCCGAATCACTCATGTCCTCGAGGGATCCGGTACGAAAGGGCAGAATCAGGTCAGCGTAGTCGAGGAGCACGCCGGCTGCGTCGGGGTCAAGCTTGTACGCCTCGCGCGCCCCGAACCGCGCCACGTCTCGTTTGCCAGTATACCGGTACGCCATGCTCAGGCCAAGGAGGGCCTCCGCGCTCTGAGGGAAACGGTTGTCGAGGTCCTGGTAGGCTGCCTGCGCCGAGTCGAGTTTGAGCTCGTAGAGCAATCGGTACGCTTCAGCCAGCTTCGCCTCGGCATCGCCCTCAGTTGTCGGCTTCGTGATGCCCCAGCGCGTCCAAGCCGGGCTTGCCGGTTTGCCCTTGGTGCAGCCGACGCCGTTTGCGGCCATGGCCATGCCGACCAGTGCTGCGATTATCGTTCTCATCTTGCCTCCGTTCATCTTACTCAGCCTACCTCCGGACCGGCTGGTGTCAATCTTCAGGGTGGCCGTACTCACTAACATTCAGACGCACCCGGGAAGCCGGCAGTGCGCCGACGGCCGCAGGTCGGGACTAGTCGGTCGTATCCGCGGGCAGGGCGTTGATGGAGTCGATGTAGGCCTGGGTCAGGCCGGTCGAATCGGTCACCATCTGCACCGCGCGCTGTACCATCCACATGTTGGAGCTGTTGGAGACGTCCTTGTTCTTCATGAGGCTGACGATTTGCTGCAGCTCGGGGTTGTCGGTCACAGGTCCAAGGTCAAAGGTATCGCCGGCGTCAGGTATGGCACGGTGCTTGTTGCAGCAGAAGGTGCCGACCAGCGTCTTCGTCGTCGAGGTCTGGGCGGTGACCGGCTGGTCCTTCAGAAAGAGCAAATGCTGGGTCTGGTTATTGCGACGTACGAGCAACAACCCGGCCGGCAGTACGTCGCTTTCGATGCTGGAACTTCGCGAGACCGTCTTGAAAGCGATCGTCATCGGACCCATGTTGTTTATGTCCGGGTCGCCGGTAATCGAGACGACATTGATGTCGGGGTTGATGTTGAACTGCATGCCGGTCGGCTCGAACTCGTTCGTCGGCAGCAGGTCGCAGGCAAGAAACAGCAAGGCCAGCGCGATCGCGCTGCGGAACACAAGGTCTTTCATGGCGTCCTTTCGGATGCGGGAATGGGTCGGAAGGAACACATAGGACTTATAGGACATATCGGGCAGATTGTCAAGAGGAGACACGCCGGGCGCGGTGCGGGCGCAGCAGGGGCTTCAGGGCCTGGAGCCGGTGGAGGAGGTCGTGCCGGCCGAGTTTCCGGAGCGCGCGCTGGGCGTAGATGTAGTTCCCGGGTTCGTGGAGTTGGAGGAGGGCGCGCTGAAGTCTCACTTCCTTCGGGTCGCGCGGGATGTACAGAGGCCGGGCCGTGAACGGGTCTTTGCCGGTATGCCAGGCCGCGGCCGCCGCGGTCATCGGGAGCGGGGTGAACTGCTGGACCTGGCGGATGGAGAGCCGCTCGGTTCGCACGAGATGCTCGGCGAGCTCGAGCGCGTCGTCGACCGTCGCGCCGGGATGGCCGGAGATGAAGTAGGGAATCAGATACTGCTTCTTGCCGAGGCGCCGGTTCGTCTCGGCAAAGCGGCGGCGGAAACCCATGTATGGGGCGTGGGATGGCTTGTGCATGGCGGCGAGGACGCGAGAAGAGACGTGCTCGGGCGCGATTCGAAGCTGGCCCGACACGTAGTAGCGGCAGAGTTGTTCGAGGTAGCCAAGCCCCGGCTCGTCGTCGAGCAGGTCGAACCGGAACCCGGTGCCGACCGAGATCTTCTTCACGCCGGGCAGGGCGCGAACTGCCTCAAGCACGGCCAGTTCCTCTTTGGCCGCCAGGCGCAGGTGCGGGCAGCGCTGGGGCCAGGTGCACTCGCGGTCAGGGCAGACGCGGCCGGACGCCATCTTCGCGCAAGTCGCACCGTACATGTTCGCGGTCGGGCCGCCGACGTCGGTGATGTGCCCCTTGAAACCTCCGAGCCGGGTAATCCGCGCCGCCTCGGCAAGTATCGAACGCCGGCTGCGCCACTGGATAATCCGGCCCTGGTGGGCGGAGAGCGAGCAGAAGGTGCAGGAGCCGAGGCAGCCGCGGTGCGAGGTTATTGAGAACTGGACCGTCTCCAGCGCCGGGATTCTCTCTTTGTAGTCCGGGTGGGGCTGACGGGTGTACGGCAGGTCGTAGATGTGGTCGAGTGCGTCCCGGGACAGCGGTTCGGGCGGCGGATAGTGCACGATCCAGCGGTTGGCGTGCGGTTGCGCAACAGTCTGACCCGCCGGGTTGTCGGCCTCGCGATGCCACAGGCGGAAGGCCTCATTGAACTCGTCCTTGTCGGCGCTGGCTGCCTCGTACGAGGGCAGCACGACCGCATCGGCCGGCGGCTCTTTGCGGTTGACGCAACTGCCGGGGATGCCGTCGAGGACAGAGGGTTCAAGGGGTCGAGGATTCAAGGGGCCGAGTGACGCCACCCCGCGCAGGCGGGAGGCGACTTCGACTACGGCCTGCTCGGCCATACCATAGAGCAGGATGTCGGCCCGCGTGTCCAGCAACAGCGAACGCCGGATCGTGTTGTCCCAGTAGTCGTAGTGAGCTAGCCGGCGCAGGCTGGCCTCGATGCCCCCGATGACGAGCGGCACGTCTTTGAAGGTTTCCCGCAGGCGGTTGCAGTAGACGGTCGTCGCGCGATTGGGGCGCAGGCCCGGCTTGCCGCCGGGCGAAAAATCGTCAGCGCGCCGACGCTGGATACTCGGGCTGTAGTTGGCGACGAGCGAATCGACGTTGCCGGCCGTGACTCCGAAGAAGAGTCGCGGCCGGCCGAGAGCAGCGAAGTCGTCGGGCCCGGACCAACGCGGCTGGGCAATAACGCCGACTCTGAATCCCGCGTCGAGCAGGACCCGCGCAACTACCGCGCTGCCGAACGAGGGATGGTCGACGTACGCATCACCGGTAACGAGGATGACATCGCACCAGTCCCAGCCGAGCGCCGCCATCCCCTGCCGGGACAGCGGTGGCACTACCGACGCTAGCGCGGCGGGCCTATCAGGGCAGTTCCTGAAGCAGCGCCTTGGTCGAGTCGGTCAGGCCCTCATAGTCAGTAATCTCGAACAAAGCCTCCTGCAACAGGTCGATATTGTCATCGCCGGTAACCAGCGACTTGGGAGCGAGAAGGTCGAGCAACTCCTGGGTTTCTTTGTCCCACTCCCGCCCGCGGATGGAGTAGTTCGCCTCGTAGTCGGGTTCGTCGAGGTCCTCATTGCAGCAGTAGGTCGACAGCACGACCGTGTCGAGATTCGCGCTGGCAGCCACCGTGAAAACGTATTCCTGGAGCAGGATCATATACTGGTAGATCGAGTCCGAAGTTCCGAACACAAGCCCGGCCGGGAAGGTGACCTGGACGTCGCTGCTGGTGCTGTTGCTGACGGCCATGTACAAGGGCAGAAACGAAGACGGCCAGTCTTGTTCTTCGTAGCTGGATATCGTGCCGACTGTCACGCCGGACGGCAACGAGTAGGACTCGATATTCTCGGGCACGGGCCGGAACGCTCCACGGTCCCACGCCCGCTCCGGGGCGCTCTTCTGGCAGTTGCCCCCGGTCAGCACTACGAGAGCCGCGGCTAGAACGAGCAGACTGAGCAGACGAGATACATGTTTCATGCATACATGATGGTCAGGAAAAAACAGATGTCAACCCGCAACGTTAGAGCAGGACGAGCCGGCGGGTGGAACACAAGCCCGGCCCCACCAGTCGGACGAAGAACGTGCCGGCGGGAATCCGCCGGCCGGACGGCGACCTCAGGTCCCAGGTCCAGAACTGCGGGCCGGATTCGAGCCGCCCCCGAAACACGCTTGACACGAGGCGCCCGGCAGCATCGTACACGGCCAGCGAATAGTCACCCGGCTCGGTCACGGTCGCGCTGAGTCGAACCAGCCCGGTTGAAGGATTGGGCCAGGCCGCCGACACGGGCGAGTCGTCGGACGCACTCTCCGCGGCCAGCCACGGCGCCGCAAACCGGACGCCCCATGGCCCGGTCTCCACCTGCTGGCTGTAGAACATGCCCGGCAGCCTCATCGGCGAGTGCGGCACGTAGACCAGTCTCGGGGCAAGTCCGGCGAGCGGGAACCGGCTGACCTTGACCGGCTCAAGCCAGCCATTGAGGTCGAAGGTGTTCGCGCACGTCCACCAGGCCGCGACCGTGTCCCCCTGACCTCGGTTGCCGGCGCTGTAACAGAGACTGATATGGTCGTTTGGACCGGACAAGTCGGCGGCGAGGCAAGGCTGCTGTTCATCGCGGAACGGGTCGCCAAACGGCAAGCCCTCGGTCCAGTTCCAGCCGCCGTCCGAGCTGGCCGAGTACTGAAGGTCGAGGGTCGCCGTGTCGCGACGCCCGACCGTATAGAAGATCCATACCGCGGCCTGCGACTCCGGACTCGAGTCGGCCTGCACGACCGTCGGGTCGAAGCACTGGCCGGCGGAGCTGTCGCTCACGACCCGATACGTCGACCAGTGGCCCGACATCCCGTAGTGGCGGTTGAACGAGTAGTGGACCTCGCCGCCGTTGAGCGCGTAGCGCCAGGCGCAGTGAACCGTCGAACCGGTCGTGTAGGAAACGCAAGGGTCCCAGGCGTTCCACCAGTCGGTGCCCGTTTCCCACGACCCGCCGTGGTCGAGCGAGCGGGTGAAGGTGCCGGTGCGGCCGGTTCGGTGCTCGTTCGCGTACAGGCAGTAGAGGTAGTAGTGGTCGTCGCGATCGAGCGCGGCCGAGAAATCGTCAATCGTGTCCGGGCCCACGGCGACGGGTGCGAGCGTGAAGCCGCCCGAGTCGGGCCGGATTCTGGCCAGCCAGAGGTCGCCGCCGTTCCCGGCTTCGAGCAGGAACAGATAGAGGAACGGGGAGTCACCCTGGCCGAAAAGCAACTGCACTTGCCGGACCGCCGAGTCGGCGTGCATAGCCCCGCGGCCGTGCCAGGTAGAGCCGAAATCGCCCGAATAGTAAAGTCCGACCGCATTATCCGGGTAGGCGATCGCCACCCAGATTACGCCGCCGGAGTCGGCGACCGCGTCAAAGGCGGCAACGGCGCCGCTGTCAACCAGGACTTCGGATCCCCAGAACCCGGCCGCTGCGACCGACCCGGCCGCCAGCAGTACAAGCACGTTCGTGTGTACGCTCTGCACTGCGATAATTCAACCCCAGCCGGTCCCCAAAGTCAAGGCGGGCTCCCCGGCCCCGGGTTGACAGCCGGAACCGACCGGTTACAGTTTAGGCACGCATGACGCGGCGCGGCAGGCGCGGAAAGACCGACACGCGGCGGTTGACGCCCGGATTGCTCCTGCTCTCCTTCGGCTTGCTGCTCTCCGTGGTCCGTGCCGGCGTCCTTGCGCCGGAGTGGTCGCGGCCGTTGAATGCCGCGGTCGTCTCGGCCACGGTCGGCGCGAGCACGTTCAACACCGAGCGCCTGTTCCTCTTGCTAGCCGACGGACGCGTCCTCTCGGTTTCGGCCGGCGACAGCCTGCGCGAGGTCGGCCGGGCCCCGAGGGGAGCCACCGCGCTCGTAGCCTTGCCGACGCCCGCCCGTGGTGCGTCCGACATTGCTCTGATTCTGGCGGTCAGGACTCGGCCCGGCGCCTGTGAACTGGTGGCGTGGAACCGCAACGGGCAACAGCTCTGGAAGTCGGCCATTCCCGGGATGGCGGAGATTGACAGCCTTCTCTTTGTCGGCGAGGGCGAGAGCCAGACCGAGCTGTGCGCCTGGCAGCGGGGCGAACCCTGGCTGGTTTCTATCAGCAAGAGGCTCTGGCAGTACTCGGCAAGTGCCGTGCGCATCAGGCTTGGGTTCACCCCACGCGATGCCTTCGTCGCCGATTTCGACCGGGATGATGCCCCCGAACTGGTATTCTTCGACGGCGTGCGGCTTGAGGTCTACCACGTCCGGCAGGAGCGGGAGCTGCGCTGCCGATGGCCGGAACCGAACTCGGCCCCGGAACTCAACCGCGCTGTCCGCTCGCCGAGTCCGCGCATCGCCTGCGCCGTCTTTGACTCGACCCCGGTGCTGTTGGTCGTCACCGGCGAAACTCTGCGCTACGTCAACGCCCTGACCGGGGACGAGGGACGCCGGCTCGTTCCGGATGCTGCGTCGGGACTGCCCGGCCCGGCGGCTGCAGTCGCTGCCCGTGGCTCGAACGCCTATGCGGCCGGCACCGACCGTCTTGGGCACTGCTACGTGGCCAAACTCGTTCCCAGCGGTCCGATCCAGGAGCGGCGGTTTCTGCCCTTGGCGGCCGGGGCATGGGTCAATGCCCTCGCCCTGCTGAAAGACTGGCCGATGCTCCAGGTCAGCACCGGCTACGGGCCGGAGAACGTGTTCGTCTGCGCGCCGGGGCTGGCCGGCACCGCCGACAACTCTCCCGGATACCGCGGGGTCCGGTTCCTCCGCGTTGTCCAGCTCCGGATCAATGAAGACACCTTTCCCGACCTGGTTGTGCTGCGCACGGCCGCCGACGCACGCTGGCGGCTCGACGTCTTTGTGAACCGGGCGGGGCAGCTGGCAGAGGAGCTCCAGCAGGCTCGGCGCGTACTGCTGCGCGCGGCACTCGGCCGGAACGATAACATGGTTCGCCGCGCCGTTCGCCGCGTGCGGGAACTCGAGCGCGAAACCGGTTCGGGCGAGGCAGGCCAGGAACGGAGCGTGCTTGACCGATTCCGGGCCACGACCCG
>CAYOCZ010000130.1:0-1062 GCA_964402475.1 uncultured bacterium
AGGCGCGGTCGTGCGGCTTGACACCGAGGCGGTTTCTTATACTGTAGCTTCGAGTTCTAACCCATAAGGAGCCAACATGAACCGGAAGATTGGAGTCGTCGGCGCCGGCACCATGGGCAACGGCATTGCCCAGGTATTCGCCACGGCCGGGCACGACGTGACGCTGAACGACATCGACCAGAAGTTGCTCGACCGGGGGCTGGCCGCGGTGAAGAAGTCGCTGGCCCGGATGGTCGTGAAGGCCAAGCTGACCCAGGATACTGCCGACGCGGCTATGGCGCGGATCAAGCCGAGCCTGGACTTGGCCGCGCTGAAGGACTGCGGGCTCGTGGTTGAGGCCGCGACCGAGAACCAGAAGCTCAAGTGCGAGCTGTTCGGCAAGCTGGACAGCCTGTGCGGGCCGGACACGATTCTGGCGACCAACACGTCCACTATTTCCGTGACGGCAATCGCCGGGGCAACAAAACGGCCGGGTAAGGTCCTCGGCATGCACTTCATGAACCCGGTGCCGGTGATGCAACTGGTCGAGATCGTACGCGGTCTTGGGACCTTGCCTGAGGTCACCGATGCGGTCGTGGCTCTGTCCAAGGAGCTCGGCAAGACTCCGGTCGTGGTCAACGATTCTCCCGGGTTCGTGTCCAACCGCGTTCTGTTGCCGATGATCAATGAGGCGGTGTTCTGCCTTGAGACCGGTGTTGCCGACAAGGAAGCGATCGACACCGTGATGAAGCTGGGTATGAACCATCCAATCGGCCCGCTGGCACTGGCCGACCTTATCGGCCTGGATGTCTGCCTGGCTATCATGAACGTCCTTCACACGGATCTCGGTGATTCCAAGTACCGGCCCAGCCCTTTGCTGAAGCGGATGGTCGCGGCCGGGTACCTGGGCCGCAAGACGGGCAGAGGGTTCTACGAGTACGGGCAGAAATAGGATAGGGGTCAAGGGGCCAGGGATTCGAGGATTCCAGTGGCCGGAGCACTCGACCCCTTGAATCCTAGACCCCTGGAATCCCCTGGTCCCAAGGTCCTGACCGTATCCCAGGTCAACAAGCTGGTGGCCGG
>CAYOCZ010000130.1:1162-8238 GCA_964402475.1 uncultured bacterium
TCGAGCCCAGGGGCCTCGGCGTCCTGCAGAAGGCGTTCGAGCAGCTCAAGCGGAAGCTCGAAAAGGAAGGCCTTTTCGCAGCCGAGCGGAAGCGGCCGCTCCCCTCGCTGCCGCGTACGGTCGGCATCGTCACCTCGCCGTCCGGTGCGGCAATCCACGACATGCTGAGGACGCTGCGCCTGCATAAGGCGCAGGTGAAGGTTGTGTTGTATCCTGCGCAGGTTCAGGGAGAAGGGGCGGCCGGCCAGATTGCCGAGGGCGTCGCAACGCTGTGCGGCCGACCGGACATGGACGTGATTATCGTCGGTCGGGGAGGTGGCTCCATCGAGGACCTCTGGCCGTTCAATGAGGAGGTTGTTGCGCGAGCAATCGCGTGCGCGCGGGTCCCGGTTGTGTCCGGAGTCGGGCACGAGACCGATTTCACGATTGCCGATTTCGTTGCCGACGCCCGCGCGGCAACGCCGACCGCCGCGGCACAACTCGTGGCCAGGACCTGGGAGGAACTCGAGACCCGGCTCACGGACCTGGCGGCGCAAATGCTTGAGGCCGCCGAGCAGGTTCTGTTCGAGAAGCAGCAGGCAGTCGAGGAGTTGACCCGACACCGGGCGTTCGAACTCATGACCGCACACCTGGCCGAACTGGACCACAAGGTCGAGCGGCTTGCGAGTACGGCCGAAGGGTCTGTCCGTGCCGTTCTGCGACGTGCGGTCTCCGCGTTGGCCGCGCTGGAACTGGGGTTGAACCGGCAGAGCCCGGCGGCGCGGGTCCTGCGGCAGAAGGTTGCGCTCGGGGTCCTGGCGGCACGGCTGGAGAAGCCGGCGCTGGCGCTCTTGTCCCGGGAGAACGCCCGGCTGGGGCAGGCAGGAGCAAGACTCGACGCCCTGAGTCCTCTGGCGAGTCTTGGCCGGGGCTATTCAATCTGCCTCAAGCGTGACGGCTCGATTGTCAGCCGAACCGGCCAGGTCGATACCGGCGATGGGGTCATGGTGAGAGTGTCGGATGGTTCGATTGACTGCCGGGTAGAACGAACCCGCGAGGCAAATCCCGGAGGGAACTAGACTATGGCGAAGAACGAGAAGCCGAGTGAGACGGTAGATTTCGAGAAGGCGCTGGCTGAGTTGGAGGGCATCGTCAAGCAGCTGGAGGCGGGGAATCTGGCGCTCGAGAAGTCGCTTGCGCTTTTTGGGCGCGGGGTGCAACTTGCCCGGGCATGCAAGGAGAAGCTGGCCGAAGCCGAACTCAAGGTTAGCCAGTTGGTCAAGGACAAACAAGGCCTGTTCTCGGAAGAAGCCTTCAAGGAAGACAAAGACTGACCGCCGGCAACCGGCGGCAGATCTGGCACCAGCCACCTGCTCAGTTCAAGCGACGCGTCGATACTGAGCTTGACACCGGGGTGGAATCGGGTAGAAGTATAACAAGTAACACGTCTTGCTGGCAAAGGAGAAACGATGCGCTGTGAGATCGACCGTGGCATTTTCGCAGAGTTGCTCGCAGGCGTAACCAACGCGCTGCCGAGCAAGTCTGCCTATCCGGTTCTGAACAACATCACGCTCGACGTGAACAACGGCAAGCTGGCGCTGGCCGGGACCGACCTCGATACGTACGTGCGGCGGACCTTCACGCTCGAGGGCCAGTCCGAGGATGGCACGGTCGTCGTGCTGGGCCGCAAACTGGCCGAGATTGTCCGCGAAATCAGCGCACCGACGATTATCCTGTCAAGCAAGGATCGCAGTCTCAGGCTTGAAGCCGGGCGTGTGAAGGCATCGCTCGTCAGCCTCGACCCGTCCGAATTCCCGGAAGTGCCGAAGTTGCCGGAAGGCGTGACGATGGAGTTTCCGCTCTCGACTTGGTTCGAGCTGTTCGAGACGGTGTCGTTCGCGGCCTCCAAGGATGAGTCCCGGCCGGCCATGACCGGCGTCAACTGGGAAGTCTCCAAGACGGAGGCTCGGATGATCGGTACCGACGGCCACCGCCTCGCCTACGTCTGCCGTAAGGGCAAGTTCGCCGGCAAACTCAAGGTGATCGTCTCGCCCAAGCTGTTTCCCCTGTTTCCGCGCGGCGAGGAGAAGTTCACGGTGCACATGGACCCGGCCAAGATCGGGTTCACCTTCCAGAACGCCGTCATCATCACGCGGCAGATCGAGGGGCCTTACCCGGACTATGAGCGCGTGATACCCAAGGGCTACCCGGCCAAGGCGATCATCGAGCACGAGGTGTTCGCGGCAGCCCTGCGTCGCGCCGCGGTGTTTGCGCACCCGGTCGGTCGGCTGGTCGCGCTCGATTTCACGAAAGGCAAGCTCGGGCTGAAGGCCGAAACTCCCGACGTGGGCCGGAGCGAGGAAGAGGCCGAATGCAGCTACTCGGGCGAACCGGTTCGCATCGGGTTCAACGCAAGCTACATGCTGGAGATTCTCCGGCGCCTCCAGTCGGAGAAGGTCGCGGTCGAGTTGTCAAACCCGCTCTCCGCGGGTTTGTTCAAGCCGGTCGACGAGAAGCCGGACACCGAGCAGACGTTCCTGTTGATGCCGATACGGCTCGACTAGGCGGATGTGAACGCCGGAGGTGTTCCGGTCAAGGCAGGGCGCGCGATGAGGCTCGGGCTGCTGGTCCTGTTGTGTGCAGTCCTCGCTCCTTCCTGTGAGGACGGCGGCCAGAAGACCGGCATCAATCCCAACTACAAAGAACCGATGGTCTGGGGCCTGCTGGCCAAAGTCCAGTTCTCAGATCTGACAGTCGAATACTTCAAGGACTTCGAAGTGTTCGACTACGACGGGTTGAGGATGGTGCCAGTGGTGTTGCTGAACGGCAAGCAGGTCGAGGCGCTTTCCTATTCGCCGGTCTCGTATGAATACGGCGACTCCAACGCAATCCCCACATATCAGAAGTATGAGTTCGAGGTCCGGCACTACTGGGGCACCGGGTTCTGTCACCTGGTGATGCCGGACAATTTCGGCCTGATCATGCCGCCTGACACGTTCATACTTGGGCAGGAATCGACCCTGGTATCGGTCTGGCGTAAGTCGCGGGGCGCGCAATGGTACTGGCTCAGCGTCTATGTGGGCTACGACTACTATGACACGCTCGGTGACTGGGACGCTCTCGCGTTCAGGCTCGACACGCTGGTCCAGGACACCTCGATAGTCGTGCCGTCGGAGCGGATGTTCCCGCCGTTCGTGAGCGAGGTCATTTGGGGTGACGCCTCGGTCACAATCTGGAGCGGTGGCGGGCCGCCGATCGAGCCCGGCGACTTCGGTAACGTGCGAGGCAACGCGGTAGGATTTGTGAATGCCATAAACCAGCCGCCCTCGAAGTACCTCTACGTTGGTGCGCCGCCGGCGAAACGGCGCGCGCCGGATGGCCGCAGCCAGTTCGAACGGTTCAAGGCCCGGCTGCGCAGCCGGATGCCGAGTCATTAGTCCGCTTCTGACTACGCAGACTTGAGAATGACACTGATGGCACGGCGTGCCTGGGTTCGTCTACTTGTCCTGCTGCCGCTGCTGGCGACGGCAAAGTCCTACTACTTCCCGGAGATAGCCACCGACGTGATACTGCAGGCCGACGGCAGCGCGCGTATCGTTCAGGAGCGGACGTACGAGTTCGACGGTCGGTTCTCCTGGGCGGACCTCGACCTCCGCAAGCAGGGCGCAGCCGACATCCGCCTGAACCGGCTGGCGATGGCGACTGACGCCGGATGGCAGGACCTGCGGCCGCAGGAGCTGACGAGCAGCGACCGGTCCCTCTACGTCCGCTGGGGGTACTCAGCCGAGGATGAGCAGCGAACGTTCCTGATTGACTACACGGTTGAAGGCGCGGTCAGACGCTACGAAGACGTGGCCGAGTTCTACTGGAAGGTGATCGAAGACCGGCACGAACCGGTTGGGTGGATTGAAATCCGTGTCATCCTGCCCGGCCGCTCGCCGAACCTGTTCAAGGTCTACGTCCACTCCGCTGCGCGGCCAGGGACCCTCAGCTTCCCTGGCACGTTCGACACCGCGTACATCCAGCAATCCGGGATTCCAAAGAACGCGTTCGTCGAAGTGCGTGCTCTCTTCAGCCCGGAGCTGTTCCCGCAGACGCCGCAGATCGCGCTGAAGAGATACGAGCAGATCCTGGCTGAGGAGAAGCGGAACTTCATGGCCGCGACGTTCCGCAGCCACTTCTTCGTCCCGCTCGGTCTGCTGCTGATGTTGCTGCCGGTGGTCCTGCTCATCATTTTCTACCGCAAGTTCGGCCGGGAGCCGAAGATCGACTACGAGGCGATCTACGAGCACGAGCCGCCCCGCAAGGTGCCACCCTTCGTGGTGCCGTTCATCATGCACCAGAAGCCGGCCAAGTCGCAGATGACCCAGGAGCTGTTCCGTGGCCTGATGGCAACCTTGCTCGGTCTGGCCAGGCAGGGAGTTGTCTCGGTGCACGAGATCAAAGAGGGGCGCAAGACCAGGTATGAGTTCAGACTGGACAAGCCCGAGAAGGTGGCGGCATTGGGTGAGTTCGACCGGATGGCAGTCGAGTACCTGTTCGGGATGTTCGGGGGCGGCGGCAACACGCTGACCGAGGATATGATAAAGGACTACGGGAAGTCCCACCACAACAGCATCAGGAAGATGATAACCCGCCTGTACTCGACCGGGCTGGCCTGGTGGTCGGCAGAACTCGGGGTTGAGTTCACCGAGGCGGCAAGCCGCCGGGCCTATGCGATATTCTGTGGGCTCGCCGCGGTCTGCTTCGTCCCCGGCGCCTGGCTGCTGCTCGGCGGCCTCGCGGCAATCGCGCCAACGTTGGCACGTGCGCGGATTCCGCTCGCCGTCGTCGCCGCCATGGTGTGCGGCGTGGTGTATTTCCTGACCGGCCTCGCCATATTCCGCTGGGACCCGACCGCCTATCTTGAACACAGGCGCTGGCAGAACTTCCGAAAGTTCCTGAAGGACTTTTCGGCAATCGAGCAGGCGCCGGTCAACCTGCTGGCAATCTGGGAGCAGTACTACGTCTACGCGGTCGCACTGGGCGTGGCCACTGAGTTCCTCAAGCACGTTACCAAGCTGGCCGAGCAGCGCGGGACCAGCCTTGCCCTGCCGGTCTGGTACATCGGTGCCAGCGGCATGCCCGGCGGCTCGCTCGCGTCGCTGGGCCAGGGCCTGGCCGGCTTTGACGCCTTCGCCTCCAACATGAGCGGCATGATGTCGTCCTTCTCGACTGCCTCGGCCACGGGCGGCGGGTTTTCGGGTGGAGGTGGAGGAGGAGGCGGCGGCGGCAGTTCCGGTGCGGGCTAGGGCAGTTCAGGCAGTTCACCACCAAGACACAAAGAAGAATGCAGATCGAAGTCCTCCGTCCGTGCCGGAATCTTGGCGTCCTCTTGCCTTCGGTAAGCTCCGACCCAGTTCTTGGCGCCGGCGCCTTGGTGGCAAGTTTCCATCCTCGGGTTCCGCAGTGTCCGAACCTTGGTGTCTTTGTGCAAAGGTCCGGTTCTTGGATGGTGTTGACTCGTATCAGAATCCGGTATACAATTAATGTGACAATCTGGAGTCAGCCTGGGTCTTTCAGACTCAAGTCGGGGGCGATTGGCTTCGACGGAGTGCCTGAGGGGCCAGAGTGCATGGCGAGGTTCCTCGGTTACCTCGTAAATCCCGACCGGGGAAATACAGCTGCCAATAACAGCTACGCACTGGCTGCCTAACCAAGGGAGCCCCTTGACCCGCGAGTTCACCCGGCGCGAAGTCAGGGTATAAAAGGGTGATCTGGGTTCCGGTTGTGTCTCAGGGTCGGAACCCGAGAATCTCTGGGGCTGGGTCCACCGCGCCTGTCGGTCGGCTAACGGTGCGCCGAGATACATCGACTGACTAACCATGTAGGTCGCTGGCGCCGAACTCTTCGGACGCGGGTTCAATTCCCGCCGCCTCCATTGCCGGATTCGGGCGGTTGCCGTTAGGGCGCCGCCCGAATCGTTAAGAGGGGACTAGGGGCTAGGGATTCAGGACCAAGGACCAGGGACTCAGGATTGCCGCTGTCTTACTCCTCGGCGACGACCCCGTACGCCTCATCAACCGCCCGCTTGATTCCTTCGAAGGTGAAGGACAATGCGCAGGTCGGGCCCACCTCGGACAGCGTGACCGGAGCGACGCAGTCTCGGTTAATCCTGACTACGACCATCCGCTTGTCCAGTTCGATAGCCGTCCTTGTTTCCCACTCGATCCAGCCGCTCGTGCTGGTATTCGCTCCGACGACGCAGAGGAATGCGGTCGCAGCCTTTATCTTCCCCTGAATCAGGCGTTTGAGCGGTGTCGCCTCTTCGCTGTCCACCGGGACACTGGGAGGCTGGTCATTGAAGCTGAGCCGGGGAAAATCCGGGCTCTTCGACCATGTCAACAGGATGTCCTTGTGGTAGCCGTCGTTCTCGTAGTCGTAACTGACGAAGACCACCTTCCCGCGGGGAGCCTTCTCACTGGCGGGCTGTGCCCGTCTTATCGGGTGCGGCAGTTCGAATCCCTGGGTCGGGCGCATCTCCGGCCTCGGTCTGGTACGCTGCTGGACGACGGCCTTGAGGTCTTCGTAGGCCTCCTTCCATCCGCGGCCTTGGAAGTCGACGTACGGCTGGGACGCCAGATAGTCCGGCAGCGCGCTGCCGTCAACCCTCGCCGGGAGTACCCGGACGCGACGACCGTTGAAGTCTCGCATGGTGACCGCCTTCAGTTCCTGCTGCACCCAGCGCCACCTGAGCGAGGCGGCAGAAATGAGCGGGACGAGAAAGTCGACCGGCCGGACTGCATTGGTCATCCGGCTCATGAGCATCGCGCCCGCCGACATGTCAAGTTCGTCAACCCACGGGCTGACTCCCTCTCGCCGCAGCGCTCCGGCCAGCTTACGGGCGAACTCGTGGTCCGCGTAGTTGTAGGGAATGACGAGGTGAGGCTGGTTGCCTCCCGTCCGCGTACCGTTCGCAGCTTCCATGCTCATCTCCGCTTCCTGGCATAACGCGCCAATCAGCCGCATGAGGTCTGTTCGGACCCGGGCCGGCGAATCGGGAACCTAAGGCCGCGTGATGGGCCGCCTACCGACTGGCATTGGCCGCGGGCCGCCTC
>CAYOCZ010000131.1:0-6631 GCA_964402475.1 uncultured bacterium
CCGCCGCCGATTGTAGTAGCAGCGTTCGACGAGGTGTTACCTACGCCCCCGCCGATTGTAGACTGAATCCCCGTCGCCTTATTCCCCGCCCCGCCGCCGACGGCTGAGCTATCCCCGCTGGCCGTGTTGTTCATGCCGCCAGCCCATGCATACGCGCCGCTGGCGACGCAACCTGAGCCTGCGCCTGTCGTGAAGAAGATGTCGGTGAACCGGCCCCGCATGAATTGCGCGACATCACCCGAGGCTGAGTCAATCGCAGCCCAGACCCAAGCCGACTCAGGCGGCACTGCATCGTTACTCTTCCACAGGGTATCGCCCGCACGATTCAGAACTACGAAGTGGCTGTCTGGACTCACGGCGAAGTAGAGCGCCGCCGCGTTAGAGAGGGCAACCAGCGCGGCAATCAATATCAGTATGCGTTTCAAGATTCCTCCTAAGCCTGCATCGGTACGCCGACCCACGCGCTGCCGTCATACACATAGAGCTGATGCTCGGTCGTATTCCAGCAGACGCTACCCTCGGTTGGCGTCAGGGCGTTCATCTGCGTCGTGGTCAGTACCGGCCAAGGCGTCTGATGTGTGTGAACCGTAGGCGCAAAGCCGGTGTGCGCTGCGTCGGCATAGGCCAGATGCGTCAGCGCGGCATGGTCAGTGACACCGGGTGTTGACGGGACGGCAACGACATACGACAGCTCCGACCACTTGGAGCTGCCGTCGCCGAACTTGAATTTGTTGGTGTCGAGCTCAACGCCCATCTCGCCCTTATTGAGCACTTCATCAATGGCCGTCCACTCGGCTGCGGTCCTGTCGCGTAGCAGAATCCGGTAGAGCATCAAGGCCCTCCGCCGTCGATGATGGAGTCGGGCGGATACCCAGGCCCGCCGCTGGTTTCCTCTACGTCGTCGTCGCTGATGGTCAGGTCTTCACCGCGGGACTTGTCGTAGATGGTGTCGCGGTTCTCGAACGTGGCGAATCCGGTGCCGATCTTCGTCGCGCCGTACAGAGGCAGCTTGCCGGCCAGGACGTCGGCCAGCAGGTCTGCGGCCAGCGTCTTCCACTCCTTCACGACCTCGGGTATCGCGCCCTGATACTGCGCCCCGGGGACTGACAGCCAGAGCGTATACGCGGCCCGGTACAGGCTGATGTTCGCCAGGGTCCGCACCGCATCGGCGCTCAGGGCGGTCAGCGTGAATGGTATCACGAACCGCTTCGCCATCTGCGCCGTCACCCAGCTCTCGACGTCGCGCAGATGATACAGCGCGTCGTCCTGGGTAACGTGGTCAGCCAGATCGTCGCCTATGCGAATTGCCAGCTTGTTTGCACCTAGCAGCCGGTACAGGTCGTCATAGGTCGTGTAAATCGGAGTGTAGACGTGACCAGGCTCAGGCATCGGCCCTCCCTCGGAAGAACAGGCGCGGCAGCAATCGACGGGTGCAGACGATGGCGGGTCGTCGTATTCGTAGAGGTACTGAGACTGCCACCGCGCCCATTCTCATTCGGTCTTTACTCCGTGTTGACGTAGATCAGGGTTCGGCCCGCCGCGCTTCCTGCGTGGAGAACCTTGCCGAGAACCGTCCCGACTGCCGGCGACGTGCCGACGTTTCCTGACCCTGCTGTGGTTGACGTGCAGATGTAGTCACCGGGCCGGCGTTCCTCCGCCGTAAGCGTGGTTCGGAACTGACCTCTGACTACCATCCGACCGTAACCGTCCACGGCTGACGGCGAGTAGGCCGTCTGTTGCACCATCGAGTCCATCACCACGCCGGCTACTCTGACGTTCTCGGCCGACGTGGTAGTGGTCACGCATTTGATGGGATACCCGTACAGCGCGAAGCTGTCGGACGCATCACCTCCGAGCATTATTGCCGTGTAGAAGGCGCTCCATCGTTGCGGGATGTGCTTCATGGAGTCGGTAGCTGCCAAGGCCAGCGTACAGGTTTTGGCAACAGCGGCCGTGTCTAGCCCTGTGACAATCAGGGTACAGACATTCACGAAGCCGGTATCGCCGCCACTCTGCACTTGCAGCGTGTACGTCGGACCCCAATCGGCCGTATCGGTGACAGACTGTGCCACCGTGTTTGTGCATGGCTTCAGGGCGCGGATGACTGTTGAGTCACCCTTCCAGCAGACGACGTTACCGGGCCCGACCGTATCCCACGACCAGACCCATTCGACAGCGGTTCCCCAATACCCTTGGGTGAACTGCGTTTGGCCGAACCGCCGTATGCCGAGTGCCGGTTCGCAGAACGCGACAACCAGCACAAGCAGAATGAGTGCGAGAGAGAACCGCTTCACGGTGACTCCCTATGCCTCACCGAGCACGCTGGTCAGCGTGTACGCTGCCGACGTGTTCAGTATCTGCTCTTTGCGGCCCTTGTCCCTGACCCGCACGAACTTGGTCAGCTCGGGCGTGTCGCTGTACCCGCCCCAGGTTTCGGTCACGAGGTTGCTTGGACCAGGGTAGATGAACGAGCAGCCCCAGCCGACAACAACCTTGCCGCCGACCTTCTTGCCGCGGCACACGATCTGGATGTCATCGACGAAGACGTCGCCGAGCGCATTGGTCGCGCCCGGTTCGCTCGTCAGCTTGACTGCATCCGGCGTGACGACATCGAGGCCCATGAACTTCGGACCCCAGAGTCCGCCGCCGTTCAGGTACGCGGGACCTTCCACGTACTTGAGGAACTCGGTCAGTGAGGGCGAGCCCCACGACGCGATCTGGCAGCGAGCCGGCGCGATGATGGTGTCTGCCCGCAGCGGCAGCAACGCCTGAATCGCGGTCCTGACATCGCGGACGATGTCGTGGTCGGCGCCGGAGTGCATGTCCCACCGGGCGTCGGCCGGGCACGCCTTGATGTTTGCGGCGTCGTAGCTAGCCGAAGCCACCAGCAACGCCGAGACTCTGGCTTCCCGCGCCAGCATGATTGTCGCAAGACAGTCATCGGTACGCTCGACCTCAAGGTCGATGTTCGGGTTGTCCTTCGCCTCGATGCGTTCCTCATCCGTGATGGGTGAGCCCCATGCGTACTGCTGGGTCTTGTATGACACCCATGCGCCGGTGCGGTTGCTCATCCCGCCGACTGCGCCGGGCGCCCGTTCGGTCTTCTGAAGCAGCAGCGCTTCTAGACCGTGGTTCCAGAACTGACCGCTCGGCCGTGCGACCGGGATCTCCGGGAAGATGTCGGTTCCGACCATCACTCCCTGGTACTGCTTGAGCCGGTCGAGGGCCATCGTGGTCAGCGGAAGGCTGACGGTGAACTCGTTACCCTTTGGCATTTCAGCCCTCCTATGCCTTCGGCACGCCGGTCTTCATGACGAAGATCCGCACGTACGAGTTGGCGGCGAGCACGGGCTCCATCGCCCAGCCCACCATGTACGACGTGGCGGCAGCGGGAACTATCCGGCCGGTGGTGTCGATTCCGACCCACTCGCCGGCAGAAACGGCTGCGCCTGCGATGGCTTGCACTTCCCCGAATACGCAGACGGAGAGGTGGTCGCCGGTAACGCCGCTGTCGACAAGGATGCCGGGAACGACGTCTGTGATGGCGGTCGGGGCGATGATGCCATTGGCGGCAGTGCCCCATTTGACGGCATAGCGCTTTGTCAGCGTGGCCTCTGCCACGAACGTATGACAGATTGCGCCGTTGCCGAGTAAGTTGGTCAAGCTAGACCTCCTGTTCGGACTTCACGGCTAGGGCGACGGCCTTCTCAGCCTGGAGCTTGGCTTCATCGACGGTCAGCTTCGAGTCGGCCGTCCGCAGTGCGAGCATCAGCTCGGCGATGCAGATGTCCTCGTCCGTTACGGTGTCGCCGTGCTGCGCGACGTATCGCGCCCGCACTTCGGCCGGCACGGAGTCGGGACCGTACTCAAGACCTTCCACCTTCGAACCTTTGGCCCCGGGCTGCGACTGTGTCGCCGCCTGTTCGGACAGCTTGACCAGGCCGCGGTCACGAACTTCGGACAGGACGTGCAGGAACGCTGCACTGACATCCGGCTCGGTCGCGTCGTTGGTCAGTTTGATGGGCTCGCCTTCCTTGCGGTCCAGGACTGCGCGAGTCATGGTGACGACTACGGGCGGAAGTCCGTACCCGTCCTCGTTCGGTCTTGCGAGCGTGACGATCTGCGAGTCGAGCCGTTCCTTCCGCAGCTTCAGTAGCTCCTCGCGCTCGGCCATGAGCACGTCGGCTCTGCCGAGCTTCATCGTTTCGCTCTTGCCTTCCCGGGTGAACTCGACTACTACCGTCTCTTCCTTCTTGACGGTCTTGCTCACCGGCTTGTTGGCCTCTGAGCCTGCAGGCGGCGCCTGCGGCGGAGGGTTGCTCTCTTCGCCTTCCTTGGGCGCGGCTTTGAGCGCCGTGACTGCTTTCGCAATCTCGGCCTCGGCCGGTGCCGTGATGGTCAGCGTCGGCGTACCTGCCGCGGTCAACTCATCAGCCCAGCTCTTCGCGCCGACTGCTTCCAAGTCAGCGACGGCGACCGGAGCGTTTGCGGCCTCGGCGGGTATCTTGTCGCTCACGATGAGCAGCACGAACGCCGCCGCTTCTCGGGCCGCTGCAACGCCGGCAGCCGTCCACTTGGACACTAGCGCGTCGAACGTCAGGGCCTGCGCTTTCACGAGCCCCAGCAGTTCTTCCACAGGACCTCCTTGGACGGGCTTACCGTCCGTTGCTTTTGTTACGGACATCGAACGTCTGGACGCCACAATCGGAGCCAAGCCGGTCAGGAACGGGGTGTTCGTGACGGCTATTCCGAGCAGACAAGCGCCGACCCGGTCGCCGTTGCGCCTGTCCTTGTGGTTCGTATCGAACGCGGGCGAGATGTAGCGGAAGCGCCGGTCGGACACAGCCGCCCATGCTTCCTCGGTCCACTCGACCAGCGCCAGCAGGTGAGCGCGGTTCTCGTACTTCACAGCACCGCCCTCACCCACGGAGACTGCTGTGCTGCGCGACTCGATCTTCAAGTCCTTGATCCATCCTGCGGCCCGCGTGTCATCGGCAGCCGCGAATGGATCCATGCTCAGGTGCTGGTAGTCGACGGGCGGCTCGGTGCCGAGTACCTGGGCGCGGAAGTTGGCGATGAACTCAGCCATCATCTTCGGCGTGATGGTCAGCTTATCGCCTTCGTATTCCCAGGTGCCTTCGACACAGGCATCGACCCAGGTCCGCATCCGGTTCTCGGCTCCGACCTCGGGCGACATCACGTCAACCTCGGACAGCATGTAGATCAGCCGGCTCTCCCTGTCGCTGGTCGTTTCAAGCACGAGACGGCTCAGGGCTGTCTGCCGCTTCTCCCATGTCGCGCCCTTCTTGACCCAGCCGAGCTTCACGGCTTCCCAGGCCAGGATGCCGGCCACGTTGTCATCGCCGTATTCCGCGTAGACTTCGTTGTAGCGGGCCAGGTAAACGGCCTGCGCAGGAACCGGCAGCGCCTTCCTGACAGACTCGGGCAACTCGGACACACTTGCGTATCGTTTCGCCAGCTTTCGACGCCTCAAGGCACGAGTTTCCTTCTCAACGCTCTCGGCCGTTCCCTTGGGAACCCAAGTCTTGCCGTCGCGCCCCTTCGCACCACAGCCCGCTGCCGCTGCCCCAGACAATTCGTTGGCGACATCATCAGCCAGTCGCTCGTATGGCTTCCCGTCAATCATCATCGTCTCTCGCATGAGTCGGCCCTCCTTGGTCAGCTTGATACCGCGGCGTGCGAGCACTTCTAGCGTCTGCTGCGCGTCGCCGTAGCGTGTCACCACTTCAATGTCGTCGTCGTCGACCAACCACGATATGAGCGCGGCTATCTGCTCCGCTTCGGAGTCTCCGCACAGCTTCCAGTCGCCGTCAGCGGTCTTGTAGTAGCCGGCGCTCTTGCACGCGGACCATCCGGCCGCCGTTGCCTCTTGGTCGGTTCCGCCATTCTCGAACACGCCATCGGCAGCCTTGCGGAAGATGGTCTGCGCGGCTTCGGGCAGTGCGTTCCGTACTCCCTCGGGCAGCGCGGCGTTACTTGCCCACGGCATCATCTACCTCCCCTCGCTTGTGAGCGAGCCAGAGCGGGCCGACGTATTCGGCGACGGACTGCATCTGTTCCTTGAGATACCGGACCTCGACCTTGGTACTGGCCATGTCGCGGCTCAGCGTCACGACGTAGCCGAGAATCGCCAGCAGGACGGCGAAGATACCGCCAAGCAGCCACGTCGCCGGGTCGAAAGTTTTCTTAGGCATCAGCGCGACTCCTAACAGAGGACCGGGCCACCGCCGGGGAGGGACACCCGGTCAGCAGCCCGGTTAGAAGGGCGCTACGGAATGCAAGACGCGCCCGCACTTACGGCATATCCACGTCCCTCGGTTTCGCCTCGTCTTGCTTCAAGGCTTGATTGTCTAACATGGTGATTTGATTGCTCTCCACAGCCGCGTGAATAGCCCGCGTCGCGGGGATGTCAATATCCCCACATCAATCGAATCTATTCCGCATCGTTCGCTGTAATAGGTCGCACTAACCGAAACCCAGTTCCGCCGCAGTCCCGATTCCCGCATCAGATTCCGCAGGAACTCACGTTCCCAGTCGTTATCCGGTAGAATCTGAACGCGGTTACTCTCCGGGTGTAGACGTTGCGCTCTCATTTCACGTCCCTCGGTTT
>CAYOCZ010000131.1:6731-8237 GCA_964402475.1 uncultured bacterium
TCCCTCTCTTTCTTGCCGTCTTGCTTCGGCGCGGGTTTGATTCTATCCATCAGCCTCTCCGCCCATGCGACGAATCGGCCCATCGTTTCTGGCCCCCGCCAGAAGATGGCCGCGACAATGAGGCAGCCGAGTAAAAACGACCCCAAGAGGAAGAGGCGCCTCAAGACCATATCTCGTCCTGCATCAGAACAGCCTCTTGATTTCCAGCTCCGCCAGCTTGCCGTCGCACCAGCGGTAGAACCTCATGCAGATTCCATAGACCCACAGCGCGAGCCGGTTCACGGTGTACCGTAGCAGGCAGGCGAGCCCGCTATCTTGGAACACACCCAGAGCATCAGACCGGCCGCGGTCAGCAGCGCGGCGATGACGACACAGACGTGCTTCGCCAGCCAGTTCAATACCATACGTTCCCCTGCAACCGCGCGGGCTTGCTGACTACCTTCACGCCTTTCCAAGCGAATCGACCGCACAGTCGGTTAAGTCCTTCGATGTGAAGTCTCTCGAAGATTTCGCCCGCAATGAGAAATGCCGAAACCCACCAAGGAAAACGCACCCAGGCGTAGGGAGAACTTGCCATTAGTACCACACCTTCTCCTGCATCCCCACGGGCGGCGCCTTGTAGTTCACCTCACGGAGCGCCGGCCGCATTGACTCTTGGTTATACATTGCGATGCACCGGCACAGGTGCCCGCCCAGACACTGGCTCGGAGGCGTCATGCGCGCGACATCGGGGTCGTCGGCCCGAATCGTCATGCCGTCGAAGTGGTCGCAGACCGGGCAGGTGCGGTCATCCAGCATCGACGTCCGCGTCATGCTCACGACCGGGTCTGCAAGGTCTAGCGTCCCGGCCGTCTTCCGTCCGTAGTTCAGTGCCGTGCTGGTCTGCCGAACCACGTCACCGAATAGATTCTGATCCCTCAGCTTGTCGAACACGCCTTTGGCGCGGAATGCTATCTCGTTTGTCGGCAGTTCCTGGTTGACGCCCTGCACCATTGCGCCTCGGAGCTGGTTCATCAGCTTACCCATTGAACCTTCAGTCACGGAGCTGGCCTGCGTCTTGAGGAACGATGTCAGGTCAGATGTCGCGGCCGGGATCTGCGGCAGCTTGAGTTCCCTGGCAATCCCGGTGAGTCCCATCTTCGCCGCCTTGTCCAACCCGGCCCGGACTGCCTGCTCGAACTTCGGATACTGCGTCAAGCCAATCTCGCGGATGGCCTTGAGGCGTCCCGCCTTGTTGGTGATAGCAAGCGCGGTTTTCAGACCGGCCAGGAACTTCTCCTCTTGGACTTTGAGCACCCGCACCAGGTCGGCCAGCAGGTCCTGTTCGGCCTGAGTCCAGTCGGCCTTCAGGGACAGGAAGTACCGCTCACCGCCCGGCATCAGCTTCTCGCGCTCGGTCAGAGCACGGCGCAGCTTCACGTCTGACCGCGCCAAACGGAGACTCGGGCTTTCGGCCGGTGCTAAGACTCCGGTCAGCGGGCTCCCGCATTGCGGGCAAGTCATCTC
>CAYOCZ010000132.1:0-8160 GCA_964402475.1 uncultured bacterium
CAGGAAGGCTGCGTAAGTGAACGTGAGAAGTTACACAAAAGAATTGACACTACCTTGCTCTCGGAGCGGCGATGAGAGCACTTGCGCGCACGCGGTCCGGTCGTTAGAATGAGAACGATGCAGATGCCGGAGCGGACACTGGCCGACCGTCTCGGGCGGCGGATACGTGGTTCACGCAACCGTGCATACTGGCTGAGCGTGTTGGTGATGGCCGCGATTGGCGCCGCGATCATAATGCTGTGGCCGGGCCGGCGCGAGCGGCCACTGCTCACTCTACCGTCAACGCCACGGCCGGACTACAACGTGGCAAGGGTGACGGATGTCTCCACAGGCAGGGCCGAGCGGCTCAACCTCACGGTTCTGGTGCGGCCGGACCTGCCGAACGAGGCCCTGCAGGCAGCGCTGAACTGGGCGCTCTACTCAGTTTTGGACGAATACAACCGGCAGCGCAAGCACCGAGTTCAGACGATCTGGGCCTACGCGGTCGAGGATACGACCATGCCGCTCTCGCAGTGGCGAGCACTGGCGATCTGGGCCGACCCCAAGCTGCCGGAACCGCTGCAGCCCGCGCACTCCGGCGGGGATGCAGTGCAGGTGGGGCCGGTCGAATATGACTTCACCAACCCTCTTCTGCTTGATATGTCTGCAAGGAGGTAGTCTTGAGACACACGATTCAGGCGGTGGTCATCGGCCTTCTATCCCTGGCGGCATTGTGCCTTGGCTACGGCGGGTTCGAGGTCACCGCAGCGTTTGTTGACTTCAAGGGGTTGAATCAGGATCTCACATATCTCAATCAGGCCCCTCCTGATACAGGGTGGGGCGGCCGCGGCGAGTTTACCTACAAGGCCCCCTTGTGGTGGTACGGCGGGCACGGCGGCGAGCACGTGGGTCCCGTCACGTTGGGTGGCTCCGGGGCGGTCGCGGCGCGCGCCAACCAGGCTGACTCGCTGGGCAGCGAACTGGCAGCCATCCGCGCCAACTTCGAAGTGGGGTTCCCGTATAGCCCGGTCGAGCGGCTCTGGGTCAGACCGACACTAGAACTCGCCGGCACCGGTCTTGTCATCTACGCGCACTCCAAGGAGAATGGTGCGGTGGTCGGCAACTTCAGCGCTAACTTCAAGCGGTGGTTTGCCACTTGGGGCATCGGCGCCGTGCCTGGCGTCGAGGTAATGGGCAGCCTGCCGGTATCAACTGAGTCTTTCATTGGCCTGTTCGTCAAGGCGAGCTATTTCATCCCGGTCTCAGGGTCGGCGTGGTTTGGGGACAAGAATCCCCCGGACTTCGACCTGGGCGGATTCGCCATCCAAGTCGGGCTCCGTTTCGGGAAAACCGTCTCTCTTGCTGAAGGGGACGGGTTCGAGTACTGACGGTGCGGCGCCGCCGCGACGGCCACTTCCGCAACTCCCGTATCTCCGGCGGTTTAGAGCGGTTCTGTGCCGTGACTCGCTGATCATCGTGCGGCAGTGAAGCCGGCCAAGTGCAAAGGCAACCCGGAGTCGGAGGGGGCGTCTAAACTTAGGAGTAAGGTGAACGATACCCTTGAAGTAGTCAAAGCCGAGCGTCGGACCGGCGCAGAGCTCAGTTTCGAGCGCCTATACGAGATGTACCGGGGTCGGGTCTTCAGCACCGCCTACCGGATGCTCTCCAATCGAGCTGACGCCGAGGACGTCACGCAGGACGTATTCGTGAAGGTGTTCAAGAAGCTCAAGTCGTTCCGGGGCGACTCGGCGGTATCGACGTGGATATACAGGATAGCCGTAAATACCTGTCTCGATTTCCGTCGTCGCCGCAAGCTCCGCCAGGCCGTGTCGCTGGACGACTGCACCAAGGTCGGTTCCACGCCGTTGAGTGTGACCCGGCTGATTGAGAGCGCCCTGCCGAGGATGGCCGAAGGGTACCGGCAGGTGTTTGTCCTGTATGATATCCAAGGGATGAAGCATGAAGAGATAGGCAAGATACTCGGGATTACCGAGGGCGCGAGCAAGTCGCAACTCCACCGAGCGCGTGCGTTCCTGCGGCGCGAACTGTCACCGTATCTCGCGGACCGGCATTGGGTGAGAGGAGAGTAGTTGGAGAATCACTGTTCTGAAGATGTCCTGAGCGCCTACCTTGATGGCGACCTTGGGTCCGAAGAGGCGGGCACGACCGCAGAACACTTGGCGGAATGCGAGGTCTGCCGGCGCTCGCTGGCTCAGGTTCGTGCTATCCGCGACGCTGCCTCGGGTATGGAGCAACTGGTGCCCCCGGACAGAGCGTGGCGTGCGATACAGGACCGGACTTATGGATCGCGGACGCGCAGCCGTCAGTTGACCAGGCTGTTTTGGGTTGGGGTTCCGGCGTTGGCCGCGGCGCTGCTGGTCGTGGTGTTGGTCGGTCGCGCTCATGTTCGGTCCCTACCCGGCAGGGGGATGGCCACTGCTGCGTCCGACCTGAGTGTGAACGATGCGACAGAGGAGACCGCGCGGGAGTACGGCGAGTACGTGCGCGGGATTGACCGGGCAATCGACGAGTGCCGAGCGGCCTTGGAGGAGAACCCGGGGAATGTGCGGGTTCGCGCTGCGTATTCCGGGGCCAGTGTTGACCGCCGGCGCGCCATGGACCGGCTTGCGTCTGGGGGAGAGTAGTGGCCGCGGCAGTGTCGAAGCCAGAAGTCAGAATGCAGAAGCCAGAATACAGAAGTCGGAGGAAAGCCAACAGCTCTGCTGCCGTGGCGCTCGCTCTGCTGGGGCTGGCCGGGATTGTCCTGGCCGGGTCGCTGGTGGTAACGCGCAGGATTGAGAAACGGGTCCCGCTTGCCGGCTGCGACAGGGTGGCCGTACTTCATCGCTACGGCAACGTGGCGGTTGTCGGAACCGGCGATGCGCATGCACTGGTTGACGCGCTGGTGCGCGTGACCGCCCGAAACCGGAGACTGGCCGAGGACTTTGCCGAGAAGGTCCAAATACAAGCCACCGGGCAGGGCGACTCGTTCGTGATTGCGACAGCCTATCCTGCGAAGGCAGCGTTGGACCCGGAACTTGGATACGAGGTACAGATAAGCATCAGGCTGCCGGCAGGGACCGCCGCATCCGTCCGCAACTCGTTCGGCGACGTGAGAATCACAGGGATGGACGGGAACTGCCACGTGGTGAACCGGTTCGGTGATGTTGAGCTTGACCGATGCAACCGCTGCGAGGTGGAGAATTCATACGGCCGGGTCCGTCTGGACGAGACCCGGGGTTTGTCCGTGGTGCAGAATTCCTACGGTGACGTGGACCTCAGGCTCGCCTGCGGCCCGGTGCAGGTCAAGAACCGCTACGGCACCGTCCATACCGACCAGTCTGCCAACGACGTGACCATCGACAACCAGTTCGGAAACGTCTTTGCGCGTTCCGACCGCGGCGCCATCTCGATTACCAACCGCTACGGCGACGTGAATGCGTGGGTGGACGATGCCGAACTCGCCGCCCTGAGCATCGTGTCACGACTCGGCCGGGTTGATCTGAGCCTGAACGACCGAGTCCCGTTCCGCATCGATGCGACAGCCCAGGGCGGGCGAATCGTGTCCGGCCTGCCATTCGAAATCCGTCGCGTCGGCACCGGACAGCTGGTATCAGCCCGGCAGGGAGAGGGCGGGCCGCAAATAGACGTACAGTGCGTCTGGAGTGATTTCGCAATCCATGACGACGTGTCCCGTCTTGCCGCGCCGCCAGGTGAAAGGTAGGAAGACGATGAAGACACTCCGTTTTCTGGCAATACTGGCTCCAGTGCTGGCATTCGCCGCGGGCGACTCGGCCGAAGTGAAACGAGGCTGGCTTGGCGTCTACACCGACGAACTGAGCAAACCGATGTTGGTTGCGCTGGATATCGATCATGGTGTGCTTGTAACGGACGTCGCTGAGAAGTCCCCAGCCGCAAAGTCTGGACTTGAGGCCGGCGACGTCATTATGTCGCTCGACGGGGAGGCCACGAACGACGGCTCAGCCTTGCGCTGGGTGGTGCGCGATCGGCCGGACAAGGCAGTAGTAGTCGGAGTCCGGCGACGGGGCAAAGAGAAGAAGTTGCAGGTGACACTCGGAGCTAGGGAAGGTGCCGAGCAGACCTTCAGCTTCCGGTGGCCGGAGATGCCGCGCGAGGCCTTGCGCGAGGCAGAGCGGGCTTTGCGCGAAGCTGGGCCGGCCCTGAAACTGAAGCTTGAGCACTCCGGCTTCACACTCGACTCACTCCGCAAACAGATGACGGAGTTGAGGAAGGAGCTGAACGAACTGCGCAAGCAACTGACTCAGAAGCAGAAGAGCGAATAGAAGTCCGCTTCCTTGTGCCTGAAACGAGGCCCTTCGGGGCCTCGTTTCGCATGGTGCGAGTGGCGCATTGACTCTCAAGCAGTGCGGCGTAGGATTGCAGGAATGTCGAATCCTGCGCCGCTGAGCGTTTGCATCGTTACCGACGCTTGCCTGCCATCGATCGGCGGCGTTGAGAACCACGTGCTGCACCTTTCCGCCGAGCTGAAGCGGCTGGGGCACGAAGTGGTCGTCGTAACCCACAAGCTACCACCAATGCCGAACCGGACAATGAGCCAGATCGAGTCGCCAGTGCCAGTACATCGCCTTGCCGGGGGACTCATTGTCTTCCGCGAGCACGACATTGCCGTCGACCCACGCATGGCAGCATCGTTCAAGCAACTGCTCGACCGGAACCGGTTCGACATCGTGCACGGCCAGAGCGAGGGGTCGTATCTTGTCTACGAAGCCCTGGCAGTAGCGCGGCGCCGGGGTGTCGCGACCGTTCTGACGAAACACTCAGTAGTTCGAACCAAGCCTGCAGTTGTCCGTCCGTTCCTGGTTTCTCTGACGAAGCTGCTCGCGATACGGGCAGACGGCCTGATAGCGGTCAGCCGTTCCTGCGCCGACGAATCGGGTGGATTCCCGGGGCCCATCCGCGTCATACCCAACGGGGTAGACGTTGACGAATTCAAGCCGATGCCGGCCGAGCGGGAGCGCCTGCGCGCCGAGTTGGGATCCACGTCAGAGGACATCGTGCTTGGCTATGTCGGTAGGCTGCACACGACCAAGGGCGTTCCGCTGCTGCTCGACGTCTTCGGGCAACTGCGTGGCGAGAACCCGAAGCTGAGACTGCTGCTTGCCGGACCCGGTCCCTTGCGTTCCGCCATCGAAGAACGGGCCGCTGCGTCGTCGGGGTCGATCTGGCTTCTGGAACCCCAACCGTTCGACAAGGTCGCCGCACTGCTCAACGCACTCGACGTCTTCGCCTTTGCTTCCCGCGGCGAGGCGTTCGGGATATCGCTGCTGGAGGCTATGGCGTGCGGATTGCCGTCCGTAGCCCTCGGGCGCTGGGGAGTCAAGGAACTGGTCGACGATGGCGAGACCGGACTGCTTGCCGAAGGCCGGGCCGACTTCTCGGATAAGCTCAGGCGGCTGACTTCCGACGGAGCGCTGCGGGAGAGACTGGGCCAGGCGGCGAGGAAGAGCGTTGCGGAGAGATACTCGTGGCCTCGAGTCGCGGCAGAAACGGTCGCGTTCTACCGCGAGCTTGTCCGTGGCTGAGTTCTTCTAGTAGACGACCCGTCCGATACCCGAATGGTCGAGCATCACCGTGCCCCACCTCACCTCGACTGTGTAGAGCAGGATACCGTGTCCGGACAGGTTCCAGGGCATTCGTGCTGACCATCCCTGCGAGTCGGCCAATGCGTCCGCGACTAACTCCACCGTGAGTCCGTTGTGGGCAACACTGTCGGCGTCAAGCTCGATTGAGTGGGCAAAGAAGGAGTATTCGAGATTCGATGACGGTTCGGCTGGAAGCGCGACCTGCAGGTCTAGCGATTCGTCCTTGACGCTGGCCGTTATTGTCCCGAGCTCGGCTACAGGCATGAAGCCGATCCGCGGCGCGTCTTCGGTCACCACGCCGGCTGGTTCACCGATTCGGTCGAAGAGCTCGTTGTTCGCGACATAGCCGTAGAGGTCGCTGCCGAAGGTGCCCTGCTGGCTGTCATGGCAGCCCAGGGCTTCCTGTTTAGTCCGGCGTTGCTCGTCGTCAAGGCTGACCGCGAGCCAATGATGGGCTGGGCCCGCCAGGTCATCGGGCGGCGAGAGGAAGCCGGAGTCGTCGGTCTGCGCACCAGGATACGGCGGCCGATGAACCAGGTAGCAGTAGAGCTCCGGGAAAGAAGCGCCTGCGGACAGCCGCCACGCCTCGCGGGCGATGGCGATGAACATAGCGCTCGACCAATGGTCGGGGTGCGCATCAAGCGGGTGGGGCGCGAACAAGCGACTTGGCTTCAGGATCTTCAGCACAGAGATGAGGTCATCCAGGAGTCTGCGGC
Organism: uncultured bacterium; assembly: GCA_964402475.1. Classification (GTDB taxonomy): domain Bacteria; phylum Hydrothermota; class Tepidihabitantia; order Tepidihabitantales; family Tepidihabitantaceae; genus UBA2258. Next base: position 6,320 of record CAYOCZ010000132.1, read on the forward strand.
CAGTGTACTCGTGTCCGGTTCGGCCATACGGTTCAGTCATGGCCCCGGTATGTGATGACCGGCACGGAGTCTGCCAGTGCTGCTGCCACAAACAGGTGATGCCGTCGTCCGGGTAGCCGAGAAAGACAAGCCCGGAGGTATCCAGGCCGAGCAGGCGCGCGCCGGCTTTGGCTTCTTCGATGCGGGCTCGGCCCAGTTCGAGATACTCCTCAGGGCCGGGGAACATGTTGCCGGTGACGCGCCATGCCGACGGCCAGGAGCCGTCGCCGGCAGTCACGTAGACAACCCAGACCGAGTCACCCAGAGCGAGAGCCTGCTGAATCAGGCCGCCGCACGCCAGCACCTCGTCGTCAGGGTGTGGCGCGATGATCAGTATGCGTTCGTTGGGCTGCAGGCGGAGAGTGTCGAGGCCGGCCGCAAGCCCAAACCCAAGCGCAAGCACAAGCGCAAGCGCAAGCGCAAGCACAGACTTGGGTTTCCTCGCTTGAGCTTGGGCTTCCTTGCTTGAGCTTCTCTGGTTCAACGGCTCAGCCGCGGTGACCAGGCCGGCGAGTACGCGCCCCTGACGTTGGTGACTCTGTGCTGGTTCGCGCCGGTCCAGTCCATCGTGTAGATTTCGTATGAGCCGGAGCGGTTTGAGGAGAAGGCGATGTGCAGGCCGTCCGGAGACCAGCAGGGGTCCTCGCTGTTCCTCCCTGATGTCAGGCGCATGTAGGTGTCGCCGGTGATGTCGGTCACGCAGATTTGGTTGGTGCCGCCGGGCTGGCGCTGAACGAATGCGATGAGGTCTCCGCGCTGCGACCATGCCGGGGATGTGTTGTAGCTTCCCTCGAAAGTGAGACGCCGCACGTCGGTACCGTCAGCGTTCATTACGTAGACCTGTGGGGAGCCGGTCCGGTCGGAAACGAATGCAACCTGCCGGCCGTTGGGTGACCAGCTGGGCGAAATGTCGATGTTTCTGTTGTTGGTCATCCTGCGCAGGTTCCTACCGTTCGCGTCCATCAGGTAGATTTCCTGATTCCCCTCAAATCCGAGGGAGGTCGCGATAGTGCGGCCATCGGGCGAGAACGCAGGCGTGGTGTTGAGCCCGGTACGCGAGCTGACCAGCACGGATTTGCCCGTGCCCAGCGCATAGGTGTAGATGTTGAGCGTGCTGGTGCCGTAGGTGCAGTACGCGAGGGCTGCGCCAGAAGGAGCCCAGTCGGGGAAGAGCTTGAGCCCACCGGAGCTGGTGGGCTGTGCCATCCCTGCACCGTCGTAGTCGGTAAGGCAGAGCTCCTTGGTCTCGCGGTTGATGGCGCGCGCGAAGGCGAGGCGGGTGCGGCTGACGCCGTCGTCCGGGGTGAGGAGCTTGATGACTTCGTCGGCCATCTGGTGCGCCAGCCAGCGCCACTGCTCGGAAAGGCCGTAGGATTTGGAGGCAATCAACCGGTTCACATCGAGGTCGTACATCCGGAGCTGCACCTGCGGGCCGGACCGTTTGGTGACGAGGTCGCCGCAGATGAGAATCTGGGCGCCGGTCGTGCCCCAGCCCTTGAAGTCCAGCTTCTTCTCGTCGGTGACGAAGGTGAATGCGCGGCCCGATTCGGGTTCCTCGAATGAGAAGTGGAGAGAGAACTTGAGGTCGGCGACCAGAACCGAACGGACGTCGCGCACCAGGGCAGCGGTCGTGCCATCGGTGCCGGCCGGGGTCTGGAAGTCGGCGATGACGAGGTCGAGCTTCTTCCGGCCGCCACTCGAGGTCAGCTTCAGCCAAAGCTCCTCGGCCGGGACCTCGACCGCGGGCGCCGGGGTCAGCGGCGGCTGCTCCTGCGCCACGGCGGGAAGCACGAGCCCAAGCG
>CAYOCZ010000133.1:0-8136 GCA_964402475.1 uncultured bacterium
CGACTTGGGCCAACACTATCCCATCAAACTACCCACACAAACACGCGATGAGCCAGAAATCCAAAGTCGTCCTCGAGTCGCAGCCGAAGTACACGGTGCCGTCCGCACCGATTGCGGGAGACGATCGTACATCGTCGCGAGTGTCGTACTGCCACTTAAGTGTCCCCTCGGGGTCCAGGGCGTGAAATGCCGTGGCGGAGCCGAAGTATATGGTGCCATCGGCAGCGATCGCTGGGCTCGCGTAGACATGGCTGCCGGACGAGTAGCTCCATTTGAGCGTGCCGTCCGGGTTCAATGCGTAGAGCGTGTCGTCGTATGATCCGACGTAGACTGTCCCGTCAGCCGCGATAGCCGGGGTCGTTACGTCCCCGCCGGTCGAGTAGCGCCATCTGAGCGTTCCCTCGGGGTTCAACGCGTAGACATTGTTGTCGTTCGACCCGAAGTAGACCGTGCCGTCTGGCGCGATTGCGGGGGATGCCTCGACTTTCCCGCCGGTCAGAAAGCGCCACTTGAGTGTGCCGTCCGCATCGACCGCGTACAAAGAGCTGTCAGGGGACCCGACGTAGATTGTGCCGTCCGGCCCGATGGCCGGAGACGAAATCAAGGAAGCCCCGCTGTCGGCCAGTTGTAGACGCCAGATGCGCAACGTGTCGGGCGGCTTGATAATGATGTCGTGCGGCAGCGACCACATCGACCGCCCACCGCCTGTATCGCGGGCATGGGCTGTCACCGCATGGGTGTCGGGTGCAGTCCAGACGTGGCTCATTGCCACGGTCTCGCCGGAGGCAACAAAGGCGCTCCAATCGGACGTGTCGCCGTCACCCCACGCGAACCTGATTGCGACCGTGATGCCATCGGGATGCGAAGCCGAAGTGGTGAAGGTGTAGGACGAGTCCTGGCCGCCTCTGTCCGGCCCGGCCAGTTCGTGCGGCATGTTGGGCGGCCGGCGCAACACTACCTGGACCGCGAGTGCGCTTGACCAGCCGGACCTCTGTTGTCCCTCGTCCTTTGCCTGGACACTGACTTCGTAGGCCCTGGTGTCGTGCCAGGCGTGAGTCAGCGTGATTGTATCTCCGCTCGGGACCAGGCCCGACCAGTCCGAGACGACCGAATCGCCCCAGTCGAAGCGGGCGGCCACGCGGTCGCCGTCCGGGTCAGTCACGCTTGTCTTGAAGGTGTAGGTGGTGTCTTTGCAGCAGTAGGTGGGGCCGGCCGGTACGGCCGGCACATCAGGCGGGTGGTTCTGGCACGCCAGCCCGGCGATCATCATCCCTGCCAGGGCTGCGGCAAGCAGTTCCCTTGTCTTGGACACTGTTCCTCCTTACCGTCCGCCTCCTACGCGGCCGGTGTTCCTCAGGTCATGGTGAAACTTGGGCCACGGCGAGTCGGCAAGCGGACTCGTTCCCTTGAGCGCGTAGAGGTACCCGTCATGGCTGACGAAATAAATCGTCCCGTCAGTCCCGATTGTCGTTCCTGCCGCGACGTTGCCGCTCGTTTCGTACCGCCACTTGAGATTCGCGTCAGGATACAGTGCGTAGAGCGCGTTGTCGTCCGACCCAATGCAGACGACGCCGTCGGCCGCCACTACCGGAGTACCGCGGATTGGCTCCTGAGTGGCATACTTCCACTTGAGCGTACCGTCCGGGTGCAGCGCGTAGAGGTGGTTGTCGATCGACCCGACATAGATTGTTCCGTCGGGCGCGATGACCGGCGAGGACTCGACATTGCCGTCGGTCTGATACTGCCACTTGAGCGTGCCGTCCGGGTTCATGGCATAGAGGTGGTGGTCGGTCGAGCCGAAATAGATGGTGCCGTCCGCCGCAATCGCCGGCGATGACGGGACGTTCCCGGTGTTTGTGTAGCGCCACTTGAGCGTGCTGTCGGGATTCACGGCGTAGAGGCCCACCGCTCCGAAGTAGATGGTGCCGTCCGCCGCGATCGCCGGCGATGAATTGATGACTCCGTTGGCCAGGATGAACCACTTGAGCGTGCCGTCGGGGTTCAACGCACGCAGGTAGCTGCGATGCGACCCGAGGTAGATTGTGCCGTCGGCGGCTATCGCCGGGCAGGACGTTACGGTCCAGATGAGCCGGTAGCGCCACTTCAAGGCGCCGTCCGAGTCCAGGGCGTAGAACCAGTTGTCGTCCGCCCAGAAATAGACGGTGCCGTCGGCCGCCAGGACCGGTGAGGATTGAACGTAGCGGCCGGTCTGGTAGCGCCACTTGAGCGTGCCGTCGGGATTGACCACATACAGGGAACTATCGGCCGACGCGACATAGATGGCGCCGTCCGGGCCAATCGCCGGCGACAGGTCCTTGCCCGCATCCAAGCGCAGGCGCCACTTGAAGACCGGGCGGACGAGGACGTCATGCGGGGCAGACCACCCCGAGCGGCCGGTGCCCGTGTCCCTTGCCTGCGCCGTGACTACATAGGTGCCGGTGTCTGGCCATGGGTGGTTCATCCCAACCGTCTCCCCTGGGGCGACGAAGGCGCTCCAGTCGGACGTGTCGTCGTCGCCCCATGCGAACCTGATTGCGACCGTGATGCTGTCGGGATGGAACGCGAAGCTGGCAAACCTGTAGGAAGAATCTTGGGCGGCCAGGTCCGGGCCGGCCGGTTCGGCCGGCGTATCCGGCGCCCGGCGCAGCACTACCACGACCGAGAGCCCGTCCGAGAAGTCGGACGCGAGGTGCTCCTGGTCCTGCGCCCAGGCACGGACGAGGTAGGTGCCGGTATCGGACCAGGCGTGGGTCAGCGCGATTGTATCGCCGCTGGTGAACCAGCCCGACCAGGTCGAAAGGGTGGAATCGCCCCAGTCGAAGCGGACGGCCACGCTGTCGCCATCCGGGTCGGTCGCAGTTGTCGTGTAGGTGTGTATCGTGTCCTTGGCGCAGTATGCGGGGCCGGTCGGAATGGCCGGCACCCCGGGCGCGCGGTTCTTCGTGCCGCTGCAGGAAGAAATCGCTGCCAGTGCCAGGACAGCAGATACTACTAAGCACAGCCGGATATGACTTCGATACATCTTACCTCCCGCGCCGCTCAGGCGTCGTCAAGCCGAACCTACCGGATGCAACAAAAGGATGACGGGCACACATCGATAGCCGACGCGCGCCCGGCGCGTGCATGGTCTCCGATTCGGCCAGATCCGGGAAGACCGATGCGGCAATAACCCGGTGCTTCACCGTGCTCGCTGCGGCTGTCGGCATGATTGTAACCTCCGTCCGGTCGCTGTCAAGTCTTGACGTCGTTGTCTTCAGTGCGGCACCATGGTGTTTCACTGACTCGGCTGGCACTCGGCGTCTATTCCCTGCGGCCGCTAGGCGGAGGCTCGGCAACCGAAGTTGTACTGACGAAGTAGCCTTCCGGCACAGATTCGGGCGGGCCTTGCGCCGCCCGATTGTCGTTGTTCACAGTGCGCCGGCGCGGCTGGGCGGCTACTTGTTCTTGGAGACGTAGTCGCAGAAGCTCGTAAGCCCGGCCCCGACCCGCGAGCTTGTGCCGCGGACTGCGGGTTGGGCGAGGCGCATCAGCCCGATAACCTGTGCCGAGGTCAACTTCTGGCTGGAGCGCAGGTTGTGCTCGTTCAACGCCACGGCAAACGCGGCCGCGGCCCCGCCGTAGTCCTTCTTGTCGACCACCAGCCGGACCGCATCAACCATGTGGTCGGCCGAGACGACCCTCGCCTTGACCAGCGCGGACTGGAGTGCGGCATAGGCCGCCTCCTCGCCAGCGACTCGCGCGGCCCGGCGGAACCAGCGGCTGTTGCAGTTCACGGCCGTGCAACCGACAATGACGGCCAGGACCGGCAACGCGAAACGGCGAATACTATTCATCATATCGTGGTCTTCCTCCTGAAATGGCGTATGGTTCTACCTGTTCCCGGCTGCCTTGTCAAGAAACCCGACCGAGATTGCGGTGGGAAATCAACCACGGATGAATACGGATTGCCAGACAGATGCACCCGAGGAAGCCGAATCCGTCATTAGGGCTCGGACGGGAATTGGGGGTTGGGAATTGGTGCTTCCGCTCGATACCTGGTCACCTGTCCCTGGTAGCTGGCAGCTCGCTGCGAGGCTGCGACGAGAGTACTTTCCAAAGTTGGTCGGAACATCCCTCCCGTTGTACTCCGGATTGTCACCTGATGCGTGTATCGCAGCGCGTAGGCGAGTGGTTAAGCAAGTGTTAATTCAAGCGCCTCCGCCATCGCATCGCGACCCGGACTCGCACAAGGTTTCCTCAACGTTCGCGGCATCGTTCGTCTCGAGGTTCGGGAAGAAGGTCCGCTCAACGTTCTCCTCAAAGTCCGCGAAGAAGTAGCTTTCGAGACCTCTTCAGAAGGTGCTTCGAGAACCACCCTGGGGGCACGGGAGGGTAGAAGACGCAAATCCCGGATAAAGAGTTGACAATGCGCACGTTAGGGCCTGTGCGAGTGGGCCACGGAATATGTACTATAATACATATCGAGAAATGGCTGCCCGCCTCCGCGCCGCGCCAATGTGGCCAGCGACCTTGGAGTTTTGGGGTTGGTGGTCTAGTCGCGGACGGAGACCGAGGGCTGAAACTCGAACTGACCAGAGGCTGCCGGACGGTCTGCCGCGACCGGCATCGCGTCGTATATCCTGCCGTCGAGTTCGCGACCGTTCAGATGCTTGCGGGTACCGCCCCACTGCTTGAAGTAGAACGCCGCGCCCGCCTCTTTGCACTGACTCCTGATGGTACGAACCCATTCCTTCTTCATTGGCCTTGCTCCCGGTCCGGACTCGCCGCCGACAATCACCCAGTCGATATCATCAAGAGGCAAGCTGCGGATGTCCTCAAGCAACGGCTCGCAGGAAAGGAACCTAACCTTGGCCGGCACCGCCTGAAGGTCCGCAACCCGAGTCGTGGTGTGCGTATCCTCAACCGTCACGCCCATCCAGACATTGTCGGGCCACGGCAGGATATGCGCGAGCTGCTTCAGCCGCTGGCTGCGCTTCGTGAGGACCTGGAATCTATGCTGCTTGCAGGCCTTCATCACATCGAACACGCGTTGGATGAACCCGAACGGCACCTTCTCATGGAACAGGTCGCCCATCGAGCACAAGAACACCATCCGGTTCTTCTTCCATGCCTGCGGTGTCAGTAACTCGTCCTCGTGCGTGGTCACCTTGAACCCGTTCCGGTATTTCGTCATGCCTGCGGCCTGCAGGCGCAGCGCCATCCGTTCCGCGTAGCAGTGCGCGCAGCCCGCGCTGATGTGCGTGCAACCCGCCACCGGGTTCCAAGTAGCCTCAGTCCACTCGATGGTGGAGCGGTCGCTCATGCAGCGTGGGGCCTGCCGGGCATGCAGCTAGGCTAGAAACCCCGAGGTCCTGGCCTTGGGCATTTCCTTGACACTCTTGAAGAACTCGGACTCGGTGATCTCAGTCGGCCATTCCAGCCGCGCGAACATCTCATACTTGTCCCCCTCGCGCTTGAATCGGATCGCCTTTAGCCGAAGAAGGTAGTTGACGTCACGGTAGAACGCAGTACGCGGGCTTTTCAGGCCAACGTAGCTCGCCCGAGTCTGCTTCTCTATCTCGTCCAGCATCATCGAATCCGAGCGGAGCAGCAGCTTCAGTATTTCCAGCTGCCTTTCGGCGATGACACGCTTCCTCGTCGACCGCAGGCGGTTGTATAGACTGAACATCACGTCTCGGAAGAGGACGCGCGACATGTTCTTGCGGACCTCGGCGAACAGCCGGCCGCACTGGAGCTCGATACCCTTCAGGCCAAAGAGCAGAAATGGCGTCAGGTCGTGCCCGGCGGCGCGCGTGGCAGCCAGCGCACTCAGGTATGCCGGTTTGTTCTCGTAGTAGTAGTTGGACATGGCGATAAAGAGTGTGTCCCGCAGTCCGACACGCTGCAGCATCAGCGCCTCAAGCGCGCGCGCCGTGCGCCCGTTGCCATCACTGAACGGGTGAATCGAGGCGAAGTGGTAGTGGAGGGCAATGGCCTGAACCAGCGGGTCGTGTCCTCGGAACTCGCTGGCAACCGCCTCGCTCAGTTTGGCGAACGCGGTGGCGCACTCCTCGCCGCCCTCTGCGCCACGATGCTGCGGTGACCCGAACGTCACGTTGTGGTCACGGCCCCGCAGCACGCCCGGTTCGCAGTGGTCATCGTCGGCCCCGGTCACGATCATCCTGTGCACTTCCCTTATCAGATTGGCGTCAACCGGCCGGTCTGACGCGAGCCCGGAAATCCACCGATACGTACGCACCGCAGTTGCCGCCTGCTTCTGCGACCGCGTTTCGAGTTGCTCCGGCGTCTGAGCCATCGCCGCGTCCAACTCGCGCTCAGTGAACTCCGCACCCTCAATTCGTGACGTGCCGGCGACTTCTCGCTTGAGCTGTACGCGCTGCATCTCGTCGGCCCAGCTTCGCTGGAAGGGAATCTGGGTAAGTGACATGATCGCCGCCTTGGCGTCCAGCAACTGCTGAGCGATGGCGTCGATGCGGTACCCGATCCAGTCATCGGGCAGAGTGTACTTCACCATACTGTTATCATATCAGAGTTCGTTTTGGTCGTCAATCTGAACATGGCGTTCGCAAGTAACTGTGATACAACATGTTACACTACGGCTCGCGAATCTTGCTTGTTCTGGTGAGCAGCTTCATTTCCATGTCATTTTGGCGACGACACAGCCCGGCGCTAGCCCCCTGCACTCACGCTATCGGCCATTTGGGGATGGCCTTGTCGACTTCGGACATTAGGCGGATGGTCTCCTTGATTGCCACGACGACACGCTGAGGCGTCCCAACGTCTCAACCTCATCGACCGCCGGCAAAGGACGCGCGGATCAACGGCTCCGCCAATTGAGCCTGCGATAAGTTGTTGATGCCTAGCTCTAGATCGCCGACTCCCCAGTGGCCAATGCTGCTGACGTCGCGGGCGAAGTCAGGCGGATTCTGAGTCCGACCCAACTTGAGCTTAAGCCACACTCGAAGTCCGCCTTGCTGAATGTGGACGCAGCAGAAAATGTGCTTGCCGACAATGTAGTTCACTGTCTTCGCAAGGTAGTGTTTCTCTATCGCCCCCGGTTTCAAAGACAAACAGATTTGGTCTATGGCCCTGTACAGCGCGATTACCTCTTGGGGCTTTCTTGATGTGTGGACGTCCTCGTCGTACTGGCTTGACTTCACGCGTTTGGGCGCGGGTTCGATCCCGGCCTTCTGTACGGTTTGGACGCCAGCCTGCCCGCCCGCAACTCGCTGTAGGCTCTCTTTGATCCGCTGTGGCGACAGGGCATTGTCTCCGCTGGTCGCTCTGATGAGGTTCAGAAACTGGCGCGGCGGATTGTGCATGATGCTGTTGAGGGCCTTCCGAACCTTGCCGTCGGTGAACGTCCGCTCGCCCAAACCATCCAGTGTCCCCTTCGCCATTTCGTCGCGCGAGATGCGCCAGAGTTGGCTGGCCAGTTGGTGGACCTGCATTCCACCGGAGTCATTTGGGTCCAGCGGTACCTCAAACATAAGTTTCTCTGGCGCAGGGCATTTCTCCACGCTTCGATAGACTTGCCACTTCACGCCGTTGGTCAGCACGCACCAATCAACTCCATCGTTGGCCGCGTAGCCAACAACCTGAGTTATCGCTTTGACATCCGTAAGTGAGTCCCCAAGGGGCTTAGCCTCAACCAGAAGGACCGGTTTCTTGTTTATCTTGAGGGCGTAGTCTACTGACTTGCCGTCCACCGTTGGGTATTCCAGTTGAACTTCGTCGGGGTCGCGGACATCCCAACCTAGCGCTTCTAGCAGCGGGTCAATGACAATCGTACGTGTCGGGGTTTCCTTCAGGTCGTGACGACGGAGTGCGTCCAGTTTGCCACGAAGCTCATCTATCTTGTGTCGAAGCTGGTCCATCATTCACATCCTTTCCGCATGAGCGGCTCCGGCTTGCTGATGTTGAAGATCCGGGAGCTTAAGGGACGCAGTAACAGGCAAGTTTCCGTCTAGGTTAGTCTCGAATCCCATCGCGGGATTGTAGGTCCGGCGGTCGGGCTTGTCAAACGCGCGGGCGCGGCGCGGGCTTTGGGAAGGTCGTGGCATAGAACTCCCGCCGAGTTGTGGTCCGGACTCAGGACATAGGTAACAGGTTATTATCAGGACATAGGTAACACTT
>CAYOCZ010000134.1:0-1946 GCA_964402475.1 uncultured bacterium
ATCCAGGACCTGGAGAAGGGTCGGAGCCCCGTCTGCCCGGTACGCGTAACCCGGAGATGCCGGCAGACCGCCTCCGTGGCAGAGCAGAAGCTCCGGGGTCACGGCCGCCTTCCGGGTCAACTCATTCTCGGGCAGCTTCCAGGAGACCAGCTGGTCGTTCACATCGGCCTTCAGGTCCAGCTTGTCCTGCTCGGCCTTGTTCAGCACGGCCGCCGCGGTCACGCACTTGCTCAGCGACCCGACGCCGAAAAGGGTGCTGTCAGTCACCGGCTCCCTGGTGTTGGCGTCCCTGACCCCATAGTGCCTGACCCAATGGACCTGGAAATTCCTGATGACCGCGATACTGAGACCCGGCACCTTGTGGTGCTCCATCCGTTCCGCCAGCGTGTAGGGCTTCGCGTCCTTTATCAGCACCGGCGGAAGAAGTCCACCCTCGACCTGTTCGATTCGCTGCTCTATCGGCTTGTCTGTACCGGCGTCAGCCGTCATTCTCGCCTCCTCTGCCCTGGTGCCGGGGAACAGAAACGCGGTAGCCAGGACAAGCCCCAGGCATCTTTGTGTCATTCTCCACCACTCCCTATCCGGGGAGCCTAGGGGATCCTGGGGGCACATCGCCCGTCTCCTACACATCCAGCCTCCCTTGCCTCGTCTTCTCGTACGTCATGTCGTCAGTCAGGAATTGGGTTCATCTCGTCGGATTGCCGCTGTCACGGTCGCACGAATCCTTGATAGCGAGTTCCGCATATAGGCCGAAGAAAGCCGCGGGACCCTCGACAATCGTCTCAATGAGGGCGTCCCGCCCGAGTTCCTCTTGAATTCGATTCGCCATTCTGGCACCGACGCGATACCAAAGCCGGTCAGCGGTCGACATCCGCCCGAGAATTTCCCAATCTCCTTCTTCGACTGGACGTGGACGCACCTCGGCCAAGCCACGATATAGCCTGAAGAACTCCTTCTCGTACACATCCATACGCTCCGGGTCGAGCAGGGCGACGTAATCGGAGTCGGACTCCAGTGCTCCGGATTCAGTGCGCCAACGCCGTGCCGCGTGGACTGCCAGTCCCTCCATGGTCGTCAGATACATGACCAGGTCAGCTAGATCGCCGGTGGTCCTGATATCGGCCAGCGCCTGCATGTCATGGTACTTCTGGAAGCCTGCGTGGTGAAGCTCGTGAACGGAGTAGAACCAGATTTCCCCCGGGTTCTCCGTGAAATGCGGATGCGCCAGATTCAGACTCGCTTGGCCAGATACTGCAACTCCGATGTCGTAGCCGACGGTCAAGAAGAGGACACCTTCGGAAAGAGCGCCACTTGGCAAACAGGCCGCTGCCTCGTTCCAGCAACGAAGCTGAGCGTTACAGTCTGTCTCCATCCACGAGAGCTTGGCCCTTATCGCCTCTGGATCGACGTCTGCCATGGAAACGGACGTCAGTAGTTGTTCAATCAACTCCTCAGCGTTCGGTCCACTCCCGGCCACGGAAGCTCTCTGGGCATGGGCTGCAAGGTGACGAGCAGCACGGGTCTCGGCGATTCCTGGCAGCAGTTCTCTGTCTCCCGTTTCCAGGAACTCGAGTGCCAGGTGAACGAACTGCGTGTCCATCCAGGGAGAAACCACCGAGCTATCCTCTCTGATGGACTTGGCTGGCAGGCATCACGGGACAAATGAGTTGAGACCTATGGAAAAGGGGGATACTTCCCATATTCCGGGCTTCCGTCAAGGCCACCTCGGCTCGGGCATGGGTCGATTCTAGGACTCGCGGGCACGATTGTCAACCGAGCAACCGCGCCAGAGGCGCGAGTTAGCAGTGAGCAGTTAGCAGCAGGCAGCTTCTGCGGCTCACAGCCTCGGACAATCGGCAGTCGGAAATCAGCGTCGCGCGTCAGAAATTGCCTGTCGTGTCACCGGGATTCCCATTGCCTTGACATGCTTCCGACTAGAAATTGGG